>CALRDJ010000018.1 GCA_943354875.1 Candidatus Levybacteria bacterium GW2011_GWA1_37_16
ACCCTCGCAGAGTCCATCCCTGGACGAGAAAGTCTATGTTTGACAGGATTCGAGTGGGTCCTGGTGCTGTTGCTTCGCTCACGATGATGGGCTGAGGAACAAGTGCTACCGTAGCTCGATATCCAGTCGGAATAACGACATTCACCGTATAATCAGTACCGCTTAAGACACTGGTAAACGTATAGCTACCGTTCGTGGTTACGATCGGAGATTGGGTGGCATACAAGCCGCTCAGGCTTACTGTTACATTGTCAGTATAATTGGGATTTGCGAAGAGGTTATCAGTGCCTGCATTATACGCGCTATTATTATTTACATCCATGTAGACTGACCCGGTAATGGTGTAGTAATAGGTGATACCAAAGCTGCTATACGTAGGTTCTCCTGCGCCGAGGTTGACAGTGGTTATCGGATTAGTCGTGGTAGCTGTATATCCAGCTGGTACGGTGAGAGTAAGTGTGTATGCGTTGGCGCCACCTTTAAGCCCGGTAAAGTTGTAGTTATAGATCGTGGCATCCACCGTGCCACTTCCACAGTTGCTCGTGCTGGTAGTCGTGAAAGGCTGGCTCGAAGTCAGATATCCTGCTGAGAGTGTCATCGTTCCTCCAGAATAAGCACCGTCTCCTTGCGAACATTCTTGTACGCCATTGTGATTATAGTCATAGTATGCATAGCCTCGTATAGTCCATCCTTGTATTAGAAAGTTAATGTTTGACAGGATTCGAGTGGGTCCTGGTGCTGTCGCTTCGCTGATCACTATTGGCTGAGTAACGAGCGCTACCGTAGCTCTGTATCCGGTAGGAGTCGTAACCGTCATGGCATAACTACCGCTTAGGACATTCGTAAAGGTATATAGGCCATTACTAGTAGTTATAGAGGTATAGCCGGGTAAATTTACGGTTGCGCTCTGACTGTTAAAGAGGTTATCGGTGCCTGCATTATACGCGCTATTATTATTTACATCCATGTAGATCGAGCCGGTGACGGAATAGTATGGAGTAATACCGAAGTTGATATAGGTCGGATATCCAGCACCGAGTGCTCTAAGTACCGGATTCGTCGTGCTGGCAGCAAAACCTGACAGAACCGTGAGTGTGACAGTGTATTCAGTAGATCCACCTTTCAGGCCGGTAAAGTTGTAGTTATAGATCGTGGCATCCACCGTGCCACTTCCGCAGTTATTCGTGCTTGACGTAGTAGCGGGGGAAGCAGATGTGTAGCCACCTGAGAGCGTGATAGTTCCTCCGGAGTATGCTCCGTCGCTTGAGCAGTCTTGGTATCCATCGTGATTATAGTCATAGTATGCATAGCCTTGGATGGTCCACCCCTGGACCAGAAATACGAGCCCAGAGCCACTATTAACGACCGTTACAGATCCAGCACCGCCATTATAAATGCCGTTTCTGTATCCAGCTGGAGTGCTTATGGAGACAGCTCTTGATCCAGAAGTTAAGTTATTGATAGTGAATGATCCAGTGCTGATGCCAGTAACCTGATTAACGCCGTCAAAGAGTACATTTACCGTGTCTGAGTAGCCATTTGCGCTGGTATATGCGACATCGCCGCCATTATAGCTACTGCTATTGTCCTTATCCATATACATATTTCCGCTTATCGAGTAGGTGAGTACGAGGAAATTCTGACCGGTTACGTTAGCGTTTGTTATAGATATGCTACTAATTGATGTAGGGGTTATGCCGTTAAATCCGGAGGGCGCAGTGGGGGTTATCGTATAGGTGCCATAGAGCACAGAGAATGCATATGTTCCATCTGAAGTGCTGGACGTGGTGCTGCCTGTGCTACTTCCACTGAGAGTGAGCGTGACCGCACTTGCAGTAAAAGCAGGCTCGCCACTCGATGAGTTATCGGAGTTCGTATCACGATAAATCGTGCCTGAAATCGTGAAATACTGACAAATACCGAAGTTTTGATTGCTGGCACTCGGACCTACAGGGACCGAGAGGGGATTCGTGGTCCTGATGTAGTAGTTTGAGATTGAGGCTAGAGTGAGTGTATAGGTGCCACTCGTGAGGCTACTCATAGAATAAGTTCCGCTCCCTGGATATGAGACTGATCCACTGCTAGGAGTTATGGTAAATGAGCTTCCGTATCCAGATTCACCGCCGTCTTGAGACCCGTTGCAGTTGGAATCGACATATACCGTGCCTGAGATGGTGAAAAAAGAGAAGATAACCTGAGTCGTATTAGGGTTTTCGTAGTTTCCTGTAGTGTCCTTACTGTAATAGTGTATGTACTGAGTGGTTCCGCCAGAGGAATTGATCGTTACGGCTGTATTCGGAGGAGTTCCCGTGCTGGAGTAGTTAGTGCCGGGGGGTGCTGATAGGTTAGCTGGGTCAGTATCAACCAAATAATAGGTAGTAGCGCAGTCGCTAGCGGAACAATTCAATGTCACGGTCATCGATGTTATTCCAGAGCATGATATCGGGCCAGTGCCAGAGCAATCAGTTGTGGATGTGCTTGCGGTTGTCATCGGTGCGGCCAGGTCGGTGCTAACGTCAGCGAAAGCTACAGGTGGAGTTAGGAGAAGTAGGAAAAAGAGTAACCCGATAAATACCGATAGGCGGGCAGAAACCATATACTATTATAGTGGCTCAAATCTATGCCTGTTGTCAACAGAATTTGGCGAGAAAAACTTTTTTGCGAAAAGAGAAGGCATTGAGTAACTTTTTTAAATCAGTGAGTACTTTTTATATTCACTTATTTTTGAGCGTAATCCTACTTGACAAAAGCACTCTGAGATGCTAACATCAAAATATAACTATAGGACAATAATATGTCTCTATAGCGAATATGTATTCCTCAGAGTTATTACGAAGAGTGAAAGATATCGCGAAGAGAGTGGCTCCGATGGTCGGTCCAGTATCCATAGTAGGAGGACTGATTTTAAATGGTGGAGACAGACAGGCAAATCCTAACGTAGCCCCACAGCCCACAAGAATCCCAGGAATATCCAGTGATCGTCCAGCATTTGTGAATCCATTCGCGGACATTATCGCAGCAGTAGATGTGCGAGCAGCGGCAGCAGCATCTCCAGAAAGAAGAGCGATGTCGCTCGCCGATACTCTCAGTAATCTAGCGGTCGATGCGAAAGATGTAGAAAAAGCTGGTACTTCGAAAATTCAGGATATGCGTTTCCGCGAAGATGCGAATGGAAACATACAACAGATGTACTTTCTGGACTCTAGCGATCATAAAATCAAAACTACGAAAATGGGTAGCGATGGAAAGTTCGAAGCCTATAAGTCGACCTCTGCATTAAAGTTAAAAATGGAAAATCCACGATCGTTCGATGTATCAGCAGACGGACAGACGATCGTCATGGTCGGAGAAAACCCTATCCGAAGTTCGCAGCTGGCTATGGAGGTTTCTACAGATGGTGGTAAAACATTTACCCTTATTCCTTCAGAAAATCTCCGAGCTGGGCAGGAAGGGTCGCTGGGTTCAGGCCTAAGTATAAAAATAATTCCTGGAACCCATTCATTTATGGTGGGTACCTCAGCTTTTGAAGGAAAAGATTCTCTGTCTATCGTCACTACCGGAGCAACTCCGTCCAGTGTGGCCTTTAAGGAGACTGGCATAAAAGGACAGTTAAATGTAGATTTGCATTTCATATCTTCCAGTCAGACGGAAACAAAGGTAGCAGCTACCGGAAATATGGCACAAACAGGAATTTCTCTCTATACGATAAATATAGCTACTGGTATTAGTACTTCTGAGCAAATAACTACGGTGAAGGTGGCTGGACAAGATGTAGATCTCGGTTATATGTTCGGAATTGGTGAATATACAGATGGAAACGGCCATAAACATGTTATATCAAGCGATCAAGGACCACAAACAGTACTTGATATCGATTTATCGACGAAAACTGCCAGCCAGTATAGTATGACCGGATGGTTAGCTGGAAAAGTGGATGGATATAGTCAATCATCTGTTCCAGCGGTTCAGAGTATTCAAGTAGTGAACGACCATGTGTTTATGGCGAATTGGTATCGTGTTGATTCTTCAAGTGGTGCAACTACTCGCTCTGGGATAACTGAATATAAAATTGGAGATAATCCAAGCGAGGATACGACTAAGTTGGCCCATAAGCAGCTTGTAGAGCTTAAAGTGGCTCCTCAGCCATCACAAGAAAGTATGCAAATAAAACAAATTAATGGAGAAAAGGTAGCGATCGTAAATCTGAAAGGCTTTGTATCTATCGTTCCTATCGGTGCTGATGGAAATCTGGATACGAGCTCGGTAGTTACGTTTCCTGTAAGGGGTTTGGCAGATGCAGGAGACACTAATCCTACTCGCATTCTTCTACCCATAGAATATAAAAATGCAGTAACTACAGCGAAGTAAACAATCAGGAGGTCTTCGTAAAAAGAGAGAGTTGTAGATTAATTTGTTCTTCTCGTCGCTTCTCCACTCGTGCTATATACATATCCATAGGTAGCCCAGGTTTTATTCTGAACTGCAGGAAAGAATCTTATTTGTATCTTTGGATCGGTTACTCTTTGCGTTACTCTTTGCGTTACGCTTTGCGTTTGCGTATACGTAGCATTGATTTGAAACCAGTCATTAGCCGTGGTATTGTCTGGGCTATAGGTGTAAATATTCGAAGGTATCTTGTTTGTGATATCTGTCCACCCATTTCTATAAAAATAATAATGTCCTGCAGTGAATGATTGTCCGGCTATCGAAGTGCAGGTAGTTGGACTTGCGCAGTTGGCATATACGACTACGAACCCAGATCCGCTGTCAGCAGCAGCTTTTAGTTCAGAGAGATTCGTGGGCGAGCTGGATGTGTTTACGAAGGCAAAACCGACGAGGTTTACATTCGTACCATAGGCTTGGTCGAGTGTTTGGGTTATTTCTAGAGGGTTATAATAATTAGAACCTTTATTCCCAGAGTCATTAGACCTTCTTCCTACTGTCTTGGGTTGGCCTGCAGCCACAGCCCCTGTGCCTGCGCCGAATGACATAGCTCCGAGAGTAGGAACAGGCACTGCCCCCACGGCTATAAACACCCAGTCAGAGGCGTTGATGCTGCTGTCACATTTATAGAAATAGTATGGTCCATAAGGTCCTGGTAGAGTGGCTTTCGGGTTTCCGCTACAATGGAAGCTGTATTGACCGCTCCAGTTGTCATCTGCTGTTAGAAAAGCAAAGTAAGAGCCCGGGTTGGTGGGTGTCCAAGGGCGCGAGATGGATGCAGTAGACGAATTAGAGGAAGTGGTTGTTCCGATTAGGCAGTTATTGCCTGCAAACACTCCGCTAGCGCAGGTAGTAATTTTAGAACCGTCAGTATTTACTACATATACGCCGAGCGATCCAACGGTTGCTGGTGAATTTACGAAGGTGCTTGCGGTGAAAGTGATAGGGACATCAGCAGTCGTGGAGGTGGAGCTGGCTGTGATGGAGCCGTTTGGTGGATAGATGGCTCGTATGAAAGCACTGTCTGATGGATCATTAGGGGCACGATCTGGACCACAGCGAACAAAGTAAAGTCCACCATATGTGCCAGGTATGGTAACAGTCGGATTTCCGCTGCAGTACCGACCATATGAGGCGCTTCCTGCGACAAAGACATAAAATGGTTCGTATTCTTGTGGTGTCCAGTCGTAGGAGAGACTTATATTTGACTGACCAGCTGAATAGGCTAATTCACAGTTTTTGCCTGCCCATACTCCACTAGGACAGCTGGCATCGCCGATTTTATCACCGTTGGCACGGATTGCATATATACCAGCGCCCACGGTGCCAGGAGAGGTAGCGCTGACATTACCAGTTATGCGTACTGTGCTTTCGATGCTGCTATATCTCACCGCAAATTGTCGGTCGATAGTAATACTTCCCGTGGGAGGGCTTTCGTCAGGGCTGTAGAACATATCTATAGTGAGTGTGTTTATCGTGGTATTGCTGATGGCAGCCTGTGAGCTAGAAAAAGTTCCACCCCAGCCCCATGGCTGCACTACAGAGAATGAATGAGTGTTTTCGTCACAGCCAAAGCCATCCTGGCCAGAGTGGTTGGATTTTCGGGATTCGTCGCTCCCATTAAAGTCAGTATCTATCATGGTTCCATATTCCGCTTCTCGATCTGCTGCAGAGGTGAGTATGCGTTGTGAAGTGCAGTTATAGATATCGCTGCCTGGTGATTCGGGCTCCCAAGCCGAACATTCGGTTTGGCCTTGCCAGCTGGCAAAAAAGTAATAGCCGTTAGCGTCTGTTCGAGCGTAGCGAATATGGCCTATTCTGTCTTGCCACTTAACCCAGACTCCATTGCCTCCATTTGTAACTGGGGTACTAGTCCCTGCAAAGTAGATATGGCCTGCGACATTTTGGGCGTTGGCATGAGCTTGACTGGGAGTAGCGAAAAATAATACCAGTCCTATGAATAAAATAGTTACGAGGTTAAGCGTTCTTCTAATGTGCATAGGTTACTTTCGTGCTGGCTAGTTTAATCTTTATCCATTCTTCAAAAGTTTTCGGTTCAAACCCAGGCTTACTCGTGAGCTGTGCGAATCCAAAGTAAGCATCCTGCATGCCTCCTTTTTTAGCGCCTTGTAGGTCAAGATTTCGAGATTTAAATGTGTATAGTTCTGTAACTTCGCCCGGTTTTAGATTTTCAACCATCCTATTAAATTTGCCATCATTGGTTAAGATGTCATTTGGTGCGATTCTAAAATTATAATACGCATTAATTTTATAACTGGAATCAATTGCAGCAAGTGACGAGTCGTTTTTTATGATATCTCCAGCCTGTATCATGGTTAGCTTACCTGCTTTTACGTCTGCATGGATCTTGGTAATTTTTTCGAGTGTTATTTCTTTCGCTTTAGCGTAACCCATAGCTGGGACATGTTCATTTAGGAACCAAATGGCTACTATGCTTCCCGCCACGGTATAGTTTTTCTTGATCACTTTTCCCTGAGTGTCAGCTACGGCTTTCACGCGTTTTTTATAATCCTTATTCAAAGTATTATAAATACTCGCATCGAGAAGAATTAAGCCTTCCTTAGCTCCTTCTTGGAGTACTATGGAGTCCTGAACCAATCTGTCCATAATAGTTTTTTTGAAGTTGTCATCGACTGGAAGATCGCCACTATACGCCATTTGTGACTGAAAATCTTTTTGGTAGATAGTTTCAGATCCGACTGTGGCGATAGGCGTATTCGTATCAATACTCTGAATAGATTTTAAAATTATGGCTGCTTTTTTATTCTGCTCTGCGCGCGCAGCAGCATCTTGTTCGGGACTGGTGCCCTTTTGTTTATTCAAATAAAGAGCTGTACCTACGAGAGCGACTATGAGAATCAACAAGACTATTAGTATTCGCGGAGAAATAGTTCTTAGAAGCGGAATATGGAAGGATGATGATTTTTTTCGCTTACTCATATCGTCTAATGGTGATGGTGTTTCTGGTTGTGTTGATGAACCTGAATAAGCCGCTGGGTTAGTGGGTGTACCCGCGGAATTATCCACTGGTCCTTGCGGATTATCCATATCTTATTCAGTATAGGCAGGAAAAATTTGTGGTGTCAAGTGAGAGAAATATTTTTATGCTAGATGTTGGAAACTTGAAGTTAGACATTGAGAGTTAGAGGCTAGAGGACTGATTAGTGTATAGTCTTCATTCTATGCGTGATTTAAGATCAAATAGCAAATCCCTTATTAAAGTAGCCTTTATATGGTCCTTTTGTTGGTTTTCTATTAACTCACCTAATCCCTCTAAAATTGTGTTTGGATTAACTTTTTCAATAAAGTCAATCAAATAAGCAAAGTATTCCTTCAGTGTCTTACCTGTGCGTATTTTTATTATTTCCTCATTAATATCAAACTGCTTGGTAAACATAAAATGAGCATCATATAAATCTCTGTTTTGTAATTTTTTTCTGTCGGTAATGGCACAAAGCTTATGAGCAAACATACAATCAGGTGATATGGTAGGAATAGTAATACCGTAAAAATCCTTGTTTATATATGTATCAGGATAATCCCGTTTATTTATTTCTACCTTTATTTTCTGCTTCCCTTTTTCGTAGCTTCCAAGCCAAACCCACGTGAAGTATTTGTTCATCTGGTCGTTAATTGTTAGGTATTTGGCAATAATGTTGGTGACTAATTGGTCATTAAAATTTTCTGCAGTCAAGTTAAAGTCAAGATCAACCGAAAATCTGTCCAAACCATAAAATAAATACAAGCACGTACCACCTTTAAAAGCAAACTTAGCCTCTAAATCAGTGGTGGTATAGATATCCCGGAGAATATTTTTTAGAATTTGATCGTGTTTTTTCTTGTCTAACATACCTTTCTTATTCTATCATTCTTATAAGCTCCATTATCCTTTTCTCTAGCATTTTGTTGTCATATATTTTGGATAAAGTGAGTAATTTTTCTTTATCAATCCCTCGCAAATTGTCAAAGGCAAAGCGGGGAAACACGTACAGACAATCTGTGATTGTCCGTTCGCGATCTGCAATAGTATATCTACCGTTATTTATCAGTCCCAACTGGTTATAGAAAATAGGCTCTTTTACCCGGTGATACATATAGCCCTGCTCTTCTATTTTATATTTTTTCCTTTTTAAGGAAATGGCATAGATTGTTTCGTAATATTGAAAAGTCAGCCCATGCATTTGGCTGGCAGTATATAAAGAGATGTATGATAACGGAACAAGTTTTTGGGCTATATCAAAAGGGGTGAAGTCGTCTCCGTAAGAGTAAATTCCTTTGTAAATAGAATGTAGTCTTTTCTCCCTTCGATAATATTTGATAAGCTCAATTAACCTTCTTCTTTCGGAAATTTGCCAAATAACTGCTAAATCTGCGGTCGTAAAAACCTTCTTTCCGGAAAGAGCTAGTTTTTCTATATTTGTAGTATTGTTCTTCATAGGGTAGTTTTCCTACCCTATACAATACCAATATATTGTTGTACTGTCAAGTGGCCTTACGGATAGCCAGATGGTATAATCTCCCTCTTATGCGGAACATGATAGAAAGAGCTTCTGGAGTAATGAATGCTAGTCAGGGCACCAAGACTGTCTTTGAGGTCGTTACCGGAGAGCGAGTGCGGGCACCTTCTCGAAAGAGAGCGCTACTGGCAGAGTTGCGGGGAGTCGTAGAAAGTGACCAGCCGCTATCTATAGCTGAGCAAAAAAACGAAGAGGAGGTTTTTTCAGAAAAAATAATGGATTTCAGGCTTCGTTTGGTGGGTGCAATTTCTCTCTACTCTTTTTTTAGCGGTGATAGATATGCGAGCATGCAAGATTCAGGAGGACTGGATGCCGCCTATCTTTTTTGGTATTTGGGTGCCTCACAGGATGATATTATAGACAGCTTTCCGAAATCTGGTGAAAATGATCAGGTCGTTTCACCTGAGATGATACACGATGCTATTTTTAGTCCTGATAAAAAATACTTGAATGGTGCACACACATTGATCCAAACTAAGATTGAAAAATCTAATATGGGAGATGAGCAGAAGGATTACCTCAGAAAAAAAATAGAAAAGTGGTATCACGTAGTGGAACAGCAGGAATCTGAGGCAATCAGTTCTCCTGTTTCTGTATTTAGCTTTGCATATAGCAAGAGATATCGAGAGGGACAAAATCAGACCGCTGGAGAGACAGTAGTGGCGCTTTTGAACTGGGATAGGTGTCTGGACCCGAAAAGACAACGCTTGGAAAATGTTATTCCGGGTTTTTCGTTTTTAACCCAGATGGTAGATGATATCCTGGATACCCCTGAGGACTTAGTAGCTAAAAAACCCAGTTATTCCGTAGGGGCATTAGTGGATAACCCACAGGAACTTGAAGGAATCCAATCCCTTATAGAGCTAAAGGGACTGGAATACATAACTCCTGCAACGCTTAGGGAATATGCGCCTCATTCTTTTGCGACTATTGACACGAACTTTCAGGCGTACACAGAAACATTAAACCTGATGTTGTCAGACATGGGTTTTGCGGGGAAAGATTTAGTATTTATAGTGAAAGCTTTATATAAATACTTTCCCGCAGTACACTCGCTTATGCAAAAATTGCCTACAAGTCGTAAAATATTGTAATGAATGGCATAATTATCCAAATCGCATTACTTACTGAAGTACTTCGAACAGTCTTTCGTTTAAAAAAGCCGCTATCACTTAAGAACGAGCCCACTCTGAATCTAGAAAACTATAAAATTTCCTATGCCCAGTACGGTAGGGGAGAAAAAAACGTTATTCTTATTCATGGACTAGGAGAATCGAAAGAAAGTTGGCTGAACGTGGCTCAGGAGTTGTCTCATAGGTATACTGTATTTACGCTCGACCTGCCACTGTTCGGTAGCACTGATGTGCCCAGTTCTCCTCTAACTCTTCATGAGTATGCGCGCATAGTGCATGCATGTATGCAAAAGCTAAAACTAGAGCGGGCGACTATAGTCGGTCATTCTTTTGGTGGAAAGATAGCACTTTATTTCGCACATACGTTTCCTCTCGAAACAGAAAAGCTGGTTTTGTATAGTGCAGATTTTAGTTTGGATATAAGCTTTAATAGAAGAGTATATTTTTTTCTTTTAAACCTACTGATGAGCCAGCTCATGAAGTATCCCGTATTGCTGTATATGCGATTTAATAACAGTGCCTATTTGGGGTTTTTGAAACTCGTCCAGACTCTTATCTGGGGGTCGAGACACGATTTCGTTTCCCTTTTATCAAAAATAGAAACTAACACGCTTCTTATCTATGGTACATTTGACTTCATAGTTTCTTTAAAGAATGGAGAGGGTGCGAGACAGATTATGCCTCATGCGAAATTAGTAATCTTTCAGAAGTCTTCGCATCTAGCTCATGAAGAGGAGAGGAGTAAATTCCTATCTATTCTGAGTGATTTTATGGAATCGTAGGGTTTATATTTTTTCACGTTATGAATAAAAAACATACTTTTATAGATTCATTCAGATTCGCGATCGAAGGCATACGGTTTGCAGTAACTCACAATCGAAACATACGCATACACATGGTCGTGGCAGTTTTGGTAGTTATTTTCAGTTACGTGTTCCACATTAGTGTTTTCGAGGCAGGGCTCGTGAGTATCATGATTCTTTTGGTAATCGCTACGGAAATGTTAAATACCGTCGTTGAGGAAATCGTCAACATGGTGACTAGAGAATATAGGATCGAGGCGAAAATTGCGAAGGACGTTTCAGCGGGGACAGTGCTTTTAACGTCTCTGGTATCTGTGGTTATCGGAATACTAGTATTTCTTCCTCATATTTTGGCACTGTTTCGTTAATGTGATGCAGGAAGCTATAAGTTGAAGTTTGAGATTGAATAGAGAGCTTGACAGGTATGGTGTCATTGTATATACTTTGTATATATGAATACAGTAGCTATTTACATAAGAACTGATCCCCACATTAAAAAGAAAGCGCAAGAAGTAGCTAGGGCATCTGGATTTAGCCTTAGTGCTTTACTGAATGCGCGTTTGAGAGAAATTGCTGAGAGTAAAAAAGTGGAAGTTCGGTATGAACCAACACCATATCTTATTAAACAATTAAGGCAAGCAGAAAAAGACTATAAAGCAGGAAAGGCTTCACCAGCATTTGATAATGCGAAAGATGCCATTGCTTACCTTGAAAAACAAGGAATATGATTGTTAGATACAATGCCATCTTTCTTAAAATCCTCAAAAAAAAGAGAAACGTTCGAATCCGTAAAGACTTCAAGATCGCAATAAACCTTTTTTATAAAGACCCCTTAAATAAAAAATTAGATAATCATGAACTTGAAAGAGAATGGGAAGGCTATCGAAGTATAGATGTTAACGCGGACTGGAGAGCAGTATATAAAGAGAAAAGAGAGGGTAACAGTCTCGTTGCCTATTTTTCAGCTATAGGAACTCACGAAGAACTTTATACATAAATTCTATTTTTTGTTTCTTTCAAGTTTCAAAATCTAGAATCAAGCTTCTAGTTTCAAGTTTCAAGCCTCAAGTAATAAAGTGGTTACGGTAGAAGGATTTTGAGGCTGGTCATTAGGAGGGTTGAGATAAGACTGGATAGGGAAAATCCAGCAATAGGAAAGAGAAGGAGAAAGAATATAATCATCATGCCAAATTTTTCCAGTGAGAGATAGGCATTTGCTTCTCGTTTTGGCAAGATCATGGCGAATACCTTCGATCCGTCTAATGGAGGCATGGGGAGGAGATTAAATATGGCGAGCATGAGGTTGATGGTGATGATTTTCATGAGGATAAAGGCTAGTATGGGAAATTCATAAATCGGAAGACGGAGAAAGATGCTTGCAGCGATTGCGAGTATCAGATTCATCGCAGGGCCTGAAAGCGCCACGAGAGCTATGTCTTTTCGTCCATCTTTTAAATTAAAGGGATCGACCGGCATGGGCTTGGCCCCACCGATTATGATAGGCGATCCGGAGAAGATGAGCAGAAGTGGTAGGATGATGCTCATCATGTTGTCGATGTGAGGACGAGGGTTAAGAGTTAGGCGTCCTGCTAGTCTGGGCGTAGGGTCTCCTAGGCGGTCAGCGACCAAACCATGCGCAAGTTCGTGGAGAATGACTGAGAAAATGAGAACGATTAGTGAAATTACAATTTCCATTTTTTTTGTCATCCTGAATTTAGTTCAGGATCTGCTTCTGTCTCGACACAGGGAGATGCTGAAACCAGTTCAGCATGACACCTTGGGCGTGCCTTGAGATATCCGTACCAATATGATATCATATTACTCTTATGGCAATGATGTGCGCATTATGCGGCAAGAAGTCGAAAATGGGTCTTCAGCACAAGCACCATCCCGGTGTGGCTGGAGGTCGTTGGAAAAAACGTGCTCCTAAGACTGCGAAGAAGTTTAAGCCGAATCTTCATGCATCTAAGATTCTCGTGAGTGGTGGATTTAAAAGAGTAAAGCTTTGTACGAAGTGTCAGAGAATCTCCAAGGCAAATATACAAGCATGGCGCGAAATTCAAGCCATGAAAAAAGCATCTCCAGTAGCCCCAATGTCTGTCTAATTGTCATCCCGAATTTAGTTCGGGATCTACTTCTGTCCCGACTCAGGGAGATGCTGAAATAAATTCAGCATGACAGGAGAAATTTCCGGATAGCCATTTATAAAATCTTTATAGCTCATAGGTTTTTTCCCCTCCACCTGAATCATCTTGTTGGGCAAGAGTTTTATAATTTTTAACTTTTCATTTTTAACTTTTAATTTGGTAAATGCTCCTGGCCATGGATAATATGCTCGGATCATGCGACTGAGGTTTGATGGTGGATTTTCTGCATCAAAGTAGCCATCTTCTTTTTTAATAAGTTGGGTAAATGTGGCATCGGTGTTATTTTGGGTTTTCGGTAAATTAGGTTTTTTTATATATTCGTCGATAACTTTGGGTAGTGCATGTGCTGCTTTTCCAAAGAGGGTAACTGCTAGACTTTCAAATGTCTCATCGCCCGAAAGTGCTACTTTCTCCTGATAAAGCAGGGGACCATGATCCATTTTTTCATCCATTTGTATAATGCTGACACCGGTTTCCGTATCGCCGTTTAGTATGGTGGCTTGCAGTGGTGATGGGCCTCGATATTTCGGAAGTAACGATGGATGAATATTTAGTGATCCGTATTTCGGGATGGTAATGACTTCATGTGGTAGGATTTTGCCATAAGCTGCTACGATAAATAAATCTGGAGTCTGACTGTTTAATTGTTGAATTGTTTCACCGTTAAAACGCGTAACGGCATGGTGTTTTTGGAGCGCTTCAAATATAGGTTCGACAAAAGATGGGGTACCGAAAAAAATAACGTTCATAAATTTCTAATTACTCTAATTTCTAATTGACCTAATCAATATCCAAAACCTAATTAGCTAACTTTCCTATAAATTGAATTAAAAATTAAATTTAATTCTTTTGCTTCCTGACAGAGAATTCTTGCATCTTCTTTTAGTTCCGAAACAGCCAGAGCAATCATTCTAATAAAATGTTTCGATTCTCGTGACTCTTTTTTGCAAAACCGGATAATGTTCTCGCCAAATTTTGCTGTTCTATCTTCAAGATCAAATTTCGAATTGTTGGGCATTTTTTAGAAATTAGGTTAATTAGATTAATTAGGTCAATTATATTTCTAACTCTTCAAAGATATCTTCGTCTTGCTTGTCTTTTTTCGATTTATAGAGTTTCCCTTTTTGCTCCAAGACTCGTTTCGGGAAAAGAATTCCATTCAGGTGATCTACTTCGTGTTGGATGATGGTGGCTGGAAAACCGCGAAATGTTTTTCTGTGTTTTTTTCCTGTTTCATCGAGATATTCCAAAACGAGAGAAGGACTTCTGTGGACTGGTCCCCAGATGGTCGGGAGAGATAAGCATCCTTCGAGTTTTGTATCATCTCGTTTTTTTCGTGTGGATTTGATATTTTTTCCTGTTAGAGATTTTTGTGCAGCTGTAGATTTATCAGTTCGACTTATGATTACTGGATTTATGTAGGTGGTGACTATGGAATCGGGGTTTGGTTTCATGATAAAAATTTGAAGCGATTTGCCTATCTGAGGTGCAGCCAGACCGACCCCTTCGGGATCATGAGTCGCGGCCAGAGTTTCTTTCATTCCATCAACTACCTTCAGGATCGTTTCGTCCACTCTCACTATTTGCTTAGCGACTTGAGAAAGCACTTCGCTCGGTGCTGTAATCATCTGAAACATGAGCCTATTATAGCAAATTTTTTATATTTAAGACGAAAGGAGGAGGGGAGGGGTTACTTAATTTCCCCACGTAGAGAGGGCTTGTTTTGCCTGCACGTTATTTTTATCGAAGTGATCGAGAATGTATTGCATGGTGTCTCTGGCTTTTTTCTCGTTCTCTGGTTTTGTGATCGTGCCTTTCGCATCTTTTACCGATTCATGATAAAACAGTCCGAGTGCATAGTATGCGTCATGATAGTCTGGTTTTAGTTTGATGGTGTTTTCGAGTGTGCTTATCGCTTTATCGAGGTTATCATTTTGAGCATAGAGAATTCCTAGATTATAAGAAACTTTTGCATCGGTGGGTGCAAGTGTTGCCGTTTTCTCGACAGCTTCTAGAGCGAGTGGTAGATATTGTGGATCGATTTGAGAGAAGAGATAGAATGCGCGAATTCGTGTTTTCCAGAACGTGATGCTGTTCGGGTGATCTACTTTTAGCTGATTACTTATTTGAACTGCTTCCTGGGCGAGTGCAGCGGCGGTCGTTGCATCTTTTTGCGTAGCAAACGATAGTGCAAGCACCGCGTCGTTGTAGGTGAGTTCATCTTGGAATGCTGGCTCGTCGGGTCTGGCGATAACAGCCTGATGGAGGGGTTCATATGCTGTTTGGTATTGTCCGGCGCGATTGAGATTATAGCCTAAGGCATACAAGGTGTCTGCGACCCAGAATCGATAGAGAGTCATACTGCTGTATATGCACAGAAGCGTTATGATGCCCAAATATGCCCATTGAACTTTGGACATACGAGTTGGGCTTATCGTGGCGAGTTTAAAACCGATATGAGACTTGGATGGAACAGATCCTAGGAGAAAAAGCGTAAACAGCGGGAGGATGAAGAAATAAATATTTACGATAACGACTGAGAATCCGAAGAAATTTGATACGAGAATTGCTAGGTATGACGCGATTAGGGCGGTAGGCAGAGTTTTCGATTGTTCCGTTGTTTTATCGTTCAATTGCTTGAAAGAAATAAAGAGAAACATGCCAATTATCGATAAATAACTGCCGAGGCCGAAGGCGCCGGTGGTGGCAAGATAGTTAAGGTACTCATTATGTGCCTTGTTATATAAAAAGTCCCATTCTGATGTCATGTTATGTTCTACGGGGCGATATTTATAGTATGCATATGCAAATGTTTCAACTCCTGTGCCAAAGAGCGGATTATGTTTCCATATTTCAAATGCTCCTTTCCATACGATGAGGCGAATTTTTAGAGAATCTGTGCCACCTAATTCTCCTGCAAATGCGGGAGCTTTAGGTTCCTGGGGTTGTTGCTTAACCTCGCTAGCTACTGGTTTTGTCGACATGAGGCTTGTTTTTAGGGCTGGGTAGGTGAAGCGATTTATTTGTGATATGGGAGATCCAAATATGAAAGTAAGCACTAGAAGAAGGATAAGAATGCTCCCAAGAAATTTTCCTACAGGAGTTTTTATGAATGTCTTTAATTTTTCCCGCCTATTAGATTTGAAAAGATTGGGGAGTGAATAAGAGAAAAAGAAGAGAAGTCCTGCGCAGAGGCCTAGATATCCAGATTGGGAGCCGGTAAAAATAAGGTCGAGGTAAAAGAGACCAATGATTAGGGAAAGATAAATCCGAATATCGAATATCGAAACTCGAAACAATTTCAGAAATTCGAATTTTGATCCCGCTAAGCGGGACGGATTTTGTGCTTCGGATTTCGAATTTTCAAACAGGAATGCCATGGCTATGGGTAGGAGTATGGCGAGGTAGATGGCCATCCAGTTGGGTTGTCCGAGGGTTGAGAAAATACGGATTTTGGGTTGAAATGCATCTGTCCAGCAGGCTACATCGAGCGTGCCTCGAAATAAAAGACAGGTGGGATCATAGCCAAAGTGCGAGGGGAGACCCCAGAGCGCCACGACAATACCGGATGATATGCTCGCCCATAAAAATATACGCACATATTTCGTAGCATTCTCGTGATAGTTTGAGGCGAACGCATAAAAGAGCGTGATGTAGGTGATTATGGATAGGAGTCCACCGTTAAATCTAGAGTAGTATCCCCAGAAAGATATATGAGTATCTAGAGAGAAAAAAGTCGAAATGATTTGGGAAAGAAGAAATAACCCGATCGGAATATCGAGCGGTGTTCTCTGGATGAGAACTTTTCCTCCTAATACCATTTTTCCTAGCCAAAACGTGACGATAAGCGTAGTGAGGAAGAAGGTGAGCCACATCTTATTGAATTCGAAGAGTTCTGAGGTGAGACTCGTAAATGCGAGCGGGACGAGGAGAAACAGGAGATAAAAAGAAGTGGTAATGCCTCGATTGAAGAAGGTTAGTAATTTCTCATTCATAAATTGTATTCTAGCAAATCCTAAGAAGTAACGACAAGGCAGTAAATTGAAATATTGCCTGAAAGAGCTTGGAGGTGTTAGAATTAGTGGACTATTGTTTCATTGTTATATTGTTAAATTATTATTTAGCACTGTAGCCATGTAACCATGTAGCAATATGAACATTCTCGATAAATTCTTCTCTCTCTTTTCCCACGACATAGGAATAGATTTAGGTACTGCCAATACGCTCGTTTGGGTGCGCGGAAAAGGAGTCATCATACGTGAGCCATCGGTTGTGGCGATGCACAAAAAAACGAAAAAAATGATCGCCATAGGATCTGAGGCGAAAAGAATGGTGGGGAAAACTCCAGCGCAGATCATAACAGTGAGGCCTTTGAAGGGTGGGGTTATTTCAGATTTTGATGCGACCGTTGCGATGATCGCTCATTATATTCACATGGTTCACCAAGTAAGTGGTAGATTCTCGACGGTGTGGGCTAGACCGAAGGTGGTTATCGGAATTCCCTCTTCTGTTACGGAAGTACAGCGCCGAGCTGTATGGGAAGCTGCGCTTACTGCAGGAGCGCGAGAGGCGTATCTTATCGAAGAGCCGATGGCAGCAGCTATAGGTGAGGGTATTTCTGTTTTCCAGCCAAATGGTGTGATGCTCGTGGATTTAGGAGGAGGTACGACGGAAATAGCAGTTATATCACTCGGTGGGATTGTCGTAAGTAGATCATTGCGAGTCGCGGGTGATGATTTAGATGCAGCTATCATGCACTCCGTGCGACTTCGTCATGGACTCATGATGGGTGAGACTACAGCCGAGGAAGTAAAGATAAAAATTGGAAGTGCGTATAAGAAAGCAAAAGCAAAACCGGTAAAATCAAAAATAGAAACTGAAGGCGATGAGATTAAGATCGAGGAAGAAAAGGGTGAGAAAATGGCTATCGTGCGAGGAAGAGATATAGAGACGGGATTACCGAAAAGTCTGAGAATTTCTGAGTCTGAAATTCGAGAAGCATTAGCGCCGGTGTTAGCGCAGATCATAGAAGGAATTGTCGATGTTCTCGAAGAGTCGCCACCGGAGTTAACCTCTGACATTTTAGAACATGGAATTCTTCTGACGGGGGGAGGAGCATTACTCGCAGGACTTGATCATTTGATAGTCGAACGAACCCATATGCCAGTGATAGTAGCCAGTGAGCCACTGCTTTCGGTGGTTCGTGGTACCGGGCGGGTTTTGGAAGACGATAAATTACTTTCTCGCGTTAAAGTAACGGGTGGATTAAGGTAGACATATCAATCTCTTCATGCGAAATAGATCACAAAATGTTATCAATGCAGGAAT
>CALRDJ010000019.1 GCA_943354875.1 Candidatus Levybacteria bacterium GW2011_GWA1_37_16
ATTTAAATAAAAATAGTATTCCTAAGTTAGTTATAATACTGACCAGAAGTATTAATTTTCTTTTCTTGGTTTTATCCATGAGAAGTCCCGCTGTGTAATCAATTGCTATCAAGAGGAATAAAATGAGAACATATTTCGGAATAAAAAACATATAGAATATACAGCTGGCGACTAACACCATATACCATCGATAGGGATTACGAAGAAGATAAAATAGTAGTATCGTAATGGGGAAAAATAGTAAGAATGTGATGGAATTAAAACTCATATTATTTGAGTCCCATAAGGGTGTTAAACTTTGGAATAAACTGGACTATATATCCAGTGAGGATGGACATTCCTAATACGAAAAAGAATACACTCGGTTCAAACCAAAAGCTATCGACTACATGTCCTGCAGATTTACTAAAAAGATAACTTCCGATAAATCGCCAATACACATGAATAAATATAACATGGACAAAAAATACGAAAAAAGAAACACGAGACAAGAATAAAATTATGGTACCAAAGCGATTCACTTTCTGGAAAAGATAATAAAAAATAGAAGTAAAAAGTAGTGTATAAAGAAAGACCATGGGACGCCACTGTGAATAAATATAGTGAATAGTTTCGTCGTGTATATATAACGTACGCACTTCATAGTACATACTAGCCAAAACGAGCACCATAAGTCCGACGAGCATCCAAAATCTCTTCTTAATATAAGCTAATACTTCTTTTTCATAATGACATGCGATAATTCCTAAGCTAAAAATATACAGATTAAGCAATGCTGTTTTTATCGGCGTGTACCACTTGAATTCGAAGTAATAGTAATCTATTGCCAAAAGCATTATCTGTGCCAATCCTAAAATCAAAAGCCATCGCTTATTTATCATCTGAATAAGAAGCCGGTGAATAAACGGAAAAAAGAAATATAATATATATAGCGATGGAATAAAATACAGCTGATACGAGGCTTCACCTGTCAAAATCTGGTAAAAAAACGTACCGGAAAAAATTGGTACATCTGGCTGAGGATAGACGAAAAAGAAATAAATAAAACTCCAGAAAAAAAATGGAACGAGAAGCTTTCCTCGCTTCTTATAAAATGTCGTAATGCTCGTAACTTTTGGATAATTAAGTTGCAAAACAAATCCTGAAATGAAGAAAAGAAGAGGAACTGCAAATCGAGCGCTTTGGTTTAGGAATAACGAAAAGGGAAGGCGAATAACATCGAAATGAGAGAGCTCAAGCGTCTTACTCGTTGTGTGTATAAGAACCACTGCGAAAATTCCTGAAACTCGTAAGATGTCGATTGCGTAATTATAAGGCTTTCCAGATTTCATCTTCTTATTATAAGAGATCTTAGATCTCAGATGCTAGATCCTAGAAACTAGTTACTAGACGCTCGTTCAATCAGCGCCGACTTTTCAGTCCTATTCAATTGCTTTATCGCAAACTCTCTTTTTAACGCATTCGATCGATTAGATACCTCCTCTGAATACCTTAAAACTACTGGACGTCTCATTTTTGTATATCGTGCTCCTGTTTTTAGTGTATTATGTGCTAAAATTCGTTTCTCTATATTATTCGTGATTCCCACATAGTACGTTCCATCCGAACACTCCACGATATACACAAAATAAGTCATAAACAATTCATGCTATCACACTTTATTGTGGTTTGGGATTTTTAACTTGGAGGTTACGTCTTACCGTGTAGTTAAGAGAAGGAGTAAGAGGGATAGGGCCATAGCAGGGAGAAGCCATATGATGTGCTCATGCTTTTTCTGAAAATGAGAAAGACTCGCATGGTATTTCGAACTATGATATTTTTTTACTTTTCTCTTTGCCATATATCCATCATGACAAATAAAAGAGCTGCTTGTCAATACCATGTATGACTTAAACGCCCAAGCTCGACACTGTCTCCTCCAGCATCGCATTAAAGTACGAGAACTGCTTATTTGAGGTGAATTTTTCTTCCACAGTTTTTATTCCTGCCTTTACGAATCTATCTCTTGTCGCATGATCGTTTATGAGTTTTTCAATTTTTTGGGCTAAAATACTTGAATCATCAGGTGGCACGAGAAATCCGTTATATGAATCACTTATAATTTCTGGTATTCCTCCGACCTTTGTACCGATTACCGGAATCCCACAACTCATCGCTTCTATAAATACCTGCCCAAACGTTTCGTTTTCAGATGGCAGAACGAACAAATCTGATCCAGAATAGACTCTGGGCATCTCATGGAGCTTAAAAGTCTTTAAAATTGTATTCTCCTCGACATTGTTCAGTCGTATATATCCCTGAAGCATTTCGTATGCAGCATTAAATTCATCGGATAAGTTTTCTGGCGGCTTGCCGATGGCGATAAGGAGTTTGTAATGAGGATACCGAGGAGAGAGCTTTGAAAAAGCTTGTATAAGATTTATAACGCCTTTTGCCTGCAAAATATCTTTTTTTCCGCGGATAATTCGAGTCGCTGTTAGGATAATTTTACTCTGCGATGATAATCCCAGCTCACTTCTAAACGCTTCCGGATCATCAACTCCTGTATTAAATTCTTCCGTATTAACCCCGAGGTAATGCGTAGCAAGTGTATTTATGTCGGCACCTTTTTGAAAACAATCCCCAGTTACACTTTTACTCACGCAAATAATTCTATCCCACTTCAACTCATTTATGAGCTCTGTCTGCAGTTCTGTACTGGCAAATGAATGCATCTGGAGTACGAGGGGGATTTTCGCGAACATCGCAACCATATGCAGGAGCAGACTATATGCCGGAGGCAAATCTGTATGGAAATTCTCAGCACAAATAATGTCGATAGCATTCGTTCGAACGATAGTGGCTACATTTTCTGAAAATTTTTGGGCTTTTTTCGTAATCTCTTTTTTCGTCGCTATAGTACTACGAGATAGGAAAAGGGTTTTATCGAAATAGATCGTAACATTCCCATCTTTCTCTACTCGATCTTCTTCTGTAGTCGGAAGCATGAGAAAAAGTTGCGTACCTGGCGCAACTTTCGTCTTGTAATACACGATAAGATTAGCGACATAGCGTTCTATACCACCAATACTGTCAAAGGGAGAATTTCTACTAATAAATAAGATATTCACAATATATGCCTACGGGGGAGTGACCTAGTGCGAGGAAATTATGTATAGATACTGGCATTAAGCAACAACCTAATAAGTCGTTTACTACCTATAATTATAGCTGATTTGCCCTAAATAAGCAAAATTACTCGTGACTTACGATTTATATTATAATGTGTGATATGAGCGACGTGAAAATACACCCGACTTGGAAAAAGACAGTAGGAGGTGAGTTCCAGAAACCCTATTGGGAAACACTCACTACCTATATCAAAAATCAATATGCTACCACCACGGTATATCCGCCAGCGAAAAATATTTTTCGAGCCTTTGACCTCTGTTCTTTTGATCAGACAAAAGTAGTCATCGTGGGACAAGACCCCTATCATGGCCCAGGACAAGCAAATGGATTATCTTTTGCGGTAAATGAGGGAATAAATCTCCCTCCATCTCTGAAAAATATCTATACAGAAATAAGAAATGACCTAGGAATAACACCATCTAATTCTGGTGACTTATCGCGATGGGCGAGTCAGGGAGTTCTCATGCTAAATAGTGTTCTCAGTGTCGCTGCTGGTCAGCCAGCATCCCACAGCGGAAAGGGATGGGAAGTGTTCACCGATGCTGTTATTCAAGCGCTAAATAAAAATCGCCGGAATATCGTATATTTATTGTGGGGGAAATATGCCCAAGCAAAAGGGGAGGTAATCGATAGAGATCAAAATCTTGTATTAACCTCTGCGCACCCGTCACCATATTCTGTGTCTTTATTTTATGGCAATCACCACTTCAGTAAGTGTAATGCATACCTAGAAGCCCACGGGATGACGCCAATCGACTGGCATTAGCCTACTTATCCAATTTTTTTGGAAAAATATAAATCCATATAACGCGTATCTGGCCACGAATTTTAAGAGCAGAATTATGCTATAATTTGAGGGTCAACTGACACATTGCCAAGTCGTCTAATGGTAGGACAACGGACTTTGGATCCGTTTATTTTGGTTCGAATCCAAGCTTGGCAGCCGATTTGGATCAGTAGGCGCAAGGCCTTGCCCTAAAAGGGCATAGCTAACCTAGCGAACTGAGACAAGTTTATGTGCATAAAAAGCTTTGCTGCAAGCTCTTCTTGGGGTAACACCTTTTGATTTTCTCACCTATTGTAATTTTGTCTGAAACTTCTCAATAATGTGTTTCCATATAGTTTGCTTCATCTTAGGGCTTGACAACTGTTGAGAAATTACCGTTAATAACGGTATGCCCAAAAATAAACAGAAGCATAAAAATCGTAACGCTTTTCAGAAGAGAAAAAGCTCTGCTAGTTCAGCTCTTAATACATTTAGATTTTCTCGCCCCGTTATCATCATAGCTGCTGTATCGCTCCTTACTTTACTTGCTGCTGCAAATATCCAAACAACACGAAATCTTACTGCAAATGCGCAAGCAAGCGTGCTAGGAGATAATGAGGATAAAGATGAGGGTAAACAGAAAGAAGAAAAAAAGGAAGAAAGTAAATCAGGCAGTAGTAAAGAAGAGAGAATACAGGAGGAACAAAGAGACAATAGAGGCTCATCAGGAAGTCAAAAATCTGGATCATCAAATGTGTTTAAGACACAATCAGTATCACCAAAACCAACAAGTTCTAATTCTCTAGTTCCCTCCTCTATAGAGGTAAGCCCTACGGATATTGATGAAGTTGATAATGAAGACGAGGATGAAAATGAACAAGAAACAGAGCTTGTCACAGCAGATGGGCAGAAGATTAAAACAAAAGTTAAGAATGGCGTCACAACAAAAATTGAGATAGAACGTGGCGAGTTAAAACTGAAATATAAGCTTGAAAATGGACGATTAGTCCTGAAGGTAGAAAATGAAACCGGTGAAGAACTTGATATTGATGAAAATGAACTGCAAGAGTTAGAGGATGAAACAGAAAATGAGCTACAACAGCAAGGGGTTGCTATTGCACCAGTTGAGGGTAATACTGTTGCAGTTACCAAAAACCAAGTTGCTGCGGTAACTGACTTTCCGCTGTCTATTGATGTTGGCACAAACCAACTCATTCTCACGACTCCTGAGGGACCACGCGTAGTAACTATCCTTCCTGATCAAGCAGTACAGAATTTACTTGCAACCGGCATTATCAATAGAGTAGAAACGCAACCTACTGATAGTACTACTCAGACTCAATTAGGAGCGTTTACCGGCGTTGTGAAACTTGAAATACGAAATAACGATATTGTGTATAAGGTAAATGGTGTAAAGACTCATCGAATGCTTGGCTTTATCCCTGTCAATACAGACACAACAGCATTTGTTTCAGCAAATAGCGGCACTGTCGTAGCCCAGCAGCGCTCAGTACTTGCCAATGTGGTTGATTTCCTTTCTCCTTAACTTCTAAACCACATAGATATTACTTTGGTTTCTATAAAAAGTTCCTACAACTTTTCCTGAGCAGTTCGGCTCTCTCACTGTAAACCAAACTGAAGGAGTCAGCACTTGACAGCTTTTTATTTACGTCCCTAGGTACGATGTTGGAACTTCTGCTATACTATTTTTAAGGTGGAAATATCTTTAAGCATTGCAAAAATTATATCTTTCATTGTTCCTTGGGCTTTACCTCTGCGCTTTGTTCCTGATGAAAAGTAAGTAATTTATTATTTAGATATGAGTAAAATTGTTAAAATTGGCGTAACATTCATCTTGTTATCACTTTTTGGATTAATCTTTTTTTCAAATCAACAAATGACCCCTGACTCTTCTTTATTAAAAAATGATGCGCCGATAGAAAAGGTAGAGACTTCTCCAGATTCTATTACATATATCAAGGCGTCTTTTGCTATTTTTACCAACGGAACTTTTAGGATTTTTACTGATTCGAAGTACCACAATCGATCTGCTGACGTATACATTGAAGCGAGCAATCCAAGCATTGTTCATATTAAAAAGACAGGTACAACTTGGAATGATTTCTTTTCAACACTGCCGTTCAAATTAACTCAAAAATGTTTGACTACTGGCACAAAGCAGATCTTTTGCACAGGAGACAAAGCAGCATTGCAGTTTTATATTAATGGAGAAAAAAATATTGATGCATTGACCCAAGAAATTAAAGCGGGCGACAAACTACTTGTTACATTTGGCACAGAATCAGAAGAAGCAATTAAGCAGCAACTTAATAAGATCCCCTAACAATTTCTAAAAGGTTTAGTTCGGATAGCGTTTCTTTAGCTATAAATTGAAGTTTGTTCTCTTCGTCTTCTATGTCCATATTTAGAGTTTAGCATATTTTTATTAATACATTTACTCCTGCCTATATTGACAAGACTATATATACTTGCAACACTGAGTAAATGAAACTTTTTATGAAATATATAGCAGTATGTTTTATGTCAATTTTTATTGCTGAAGGATGTAATTTATCTGGCGTATAGGAAAATATATATAATACTTTGTTATACTGTATATATGTTTACAGGTATTATAACCCACTCAGGAAAAATAAAAGAAAAGACAACTAATAGATTAATAATTGAAGTAAATGATGATTTTCAAAAAAAACTTACTTCTGGAATGAGTGTTGCAGTAAATGGAATATGCCTTACGGTAGTTTCCTATGACGAAAGATCATTTACCATCGATTTTATGCCAGAAACGGCAAAAAGAACCAATATCCAATATCTTCAAAAAGGTAAATTAGTTAACTTAGAGTTACCAGCTACAAGTGAAACCTTCCTTGCTGGACATATAGTGCAAGGACATATAGATGCGATAGGTAAGATTACAGAAATTGACAAGCAAGAAAATAGTTATATATTTACGTTTGAAATTCCAGAGAATATTAGTAAATATATCGTTGAAAAGGGCTCAATAGCGGTAAATGGTATTTCATTAACAGTTATTGAGATAACTGATGAATATTTTACTGTAGGCATTATTCCGCATACATGGAAAAACACAACACTTCATACAGCAACTATTGGCGATTTTGTTAATTTGGAAGTAGACGTGTTAGCAAAATATCTTGAAAAGTTAATTGCAAAGTCAAAATAAACATATGTTACAGAAGCAGAAAGTAAATATTGCACTAGATGAAAGATTATTCGAAGAAGCGAAGATTGCTATTGTACGGACTGACTATCACAAAGAATTAATCGATAATCTTGAGACTTACTGTCACAACACGTTAAAGCAGTATGGTGTAAGAGAAAAAAATATAAAGGTATTTACTGTACCAGGTTCATGGGAGATTCCTCTTTTAGTCCAAGCAGCAGCAAAATCAAAAAATTTTGACGCAATAATCACACTCGGGGTTATTATGAGAGGAGAAACGTATCATTTCGATATGATTGCCAACGAATGTGCTCGTGCGCTTATGCAACTATCACTTGATTACAGTATGCCAATTGCAATTGAAATTCTAGCAGTTAACAATATAAAGCAAGCTAAGGAACGAACAGGAAAAAATATTAGAAATAAAGGAATTGAAGCGGCAATTGCAGTGTTAAAATCACTATCTGCATTAAAGAAGATTTAATTTCATACTGAAAACTTCTCCTTTCTTACCTGATTTTCACAATAGAGGAGTACTCTTACTAAGTATGGATAAGAAACAACAAGATCAAATAGATGAACAATTACTGAATGTGCAAAAGGCAGCATTGTTTCTCGATATTAGCGCCAATACCATTCGCAGGTGGCACAGCTTGGCAAATTAAAAGGTGTAAAGATTGGAACTCGATTAGGTATGGAAAATGGTACTTATATCTCAGTTAACGGTATGGAGATGGAATTTCGTGGAGAAGCAAATGGTGTAGTTCTAGAGCATAGAAAAGATATACGAACGATCCAGCCCGGTGACAATATTAGCGATCTTTTAGTTGCCAAATAACCTCTCTATTTCCCATTTAGCCTCAGTTTTGGTATAATGCGCCGATGCTCACTGAGAAAATCGTTTATATCATTCCAGGATTCCGACATACTCCCGACACTAAAGCATACAAAGAAATTGCGAAGATGCTAAAAAAAGAGGGATACCGTCCTATTCTCATATCTATCCCGTGGAAAAATACGACCATCTCTGAAAATACGAAATATTTTCTGAAAAGATATAAACAGATAAAAACGAGAAGAAAATATATCCTCGGATTTTCATTTGGCGCGATGATCGCATTTCTGGCCTCGACGAAAGTTAGTGCATCAGGGCTTATCCTGTGCTCACTCTCACCATACTTTCAGGAAGATTTATCCAAAACTAGTAATAGTGTACGATATCAAGATTTCCAAAAGCTTCACTTCGCAACACTAGCGAAAAAAATAAAAGCGAAAAAAGTCAGCATGCTCTATGGAACGAAAGAAGAAAAATCTTTAAAAAAACGTGTCACTGCAGGATTTAGACAGATCTCGTCACCTGAAAAATATTTAATCCCTATCCGAGCGACAGCTCACGACATCGGAGATCCCCGATACCTACACACCATTCATAAACTAGCCAAGGAAATGAACTAATTCTCTCTTTTACTTTTATACCATTCTGGTATACTCATCTGTAAATGAAGGACTATGTAAAAGAAAATAGAAAATGGTGGAACGCTGTCACCCCGATCCATGTTTTCTCAGAAGAGTACGATTTAAAAAGTTTCCAGAAAGGAAAAACGAGTCTTCAATCCATAGAACTAAAAGAGCTCGGAAATGTAAAAAATAAAACACTCCTGCACCTTATGTGTCATTTCGGTATGGATACGCTTTCATGGGCGAGGGAAGGAGCAATCGTCACGGGAGTAGACATGTCAGATGATTCCATAAAGTTAGCTAAAAAATTAAGTCGAGAGAATAACATCCCTGCGAAATTTATTTGCTCAGATATTTATGAGCTACCGAAAGTCTTGGATAAAAAATACGATATCGTTTTTACTTCTTATGGAGTACTCTGCTGGGTTTCGGATATAAAAAAATGGGCGAAACTAATTAGTAACTATTTAAGCGATGGGGGAACTTTTTACATCACAGAGCTCCATCCGTTTACGAATATCCTAAGTCATGACTTCAAACTATTCTATAAATATTTTAAAAAAGGTCCCTACACTGATGATTCAGACGGTACATACACGGACTGGGATGCGCAGGTAAAAGGACTCACGTATGAATGGAGCTATACGATGGCTGATGTTATAAATTCTCTCATCGATGAGGGACTAAAAATAGAATTTGTCCATGAATTTCCTTTCTCTATGTATGATCAATTCCCAGGATTCATGGAACAGAATGAGAAAAAACAATGGGTCCTAAAAAATAAAAAAATCCAAATCCCGCTCCTGTTCTCTCTAAAAGCCACGAAATAGTTTTTCAAATTTGCTATAATCTATACTTATGAATCCAGGAATAGAACGTATCTTCAGAAGAATAAAGCATGAGCTCGTAAAACGATCTGGCCCTACAGAAGTAGGTCCTCGCGATACTGTCGGAGATCAATTAAGGTCAGGGGGCGGATTAAAACCAGCAGGGGATCGACCCACACTCGCAGGTCAACTGAAAAAAGCTCGCATAGGATTTAAACAAAACGATACTCCCCCAACTAGACCACTATAACCCCAAAACATAGGTTATAACGCTCCAAAATGGTACAATACGAAAACTATGTTAGTCGATAACGTTCATTTGACCATAAAAGCAGGCAATGGGGGAAACGGGGCAGTTAGTTTTTTACGCAATGGTTTGACAGATAAAGGCGGTCCTGACGGAGGCAATGGGGGAAACGGGGGCAGTATTTACTTCCGAGGATCGAATAACCTGAGTGATCTCTCAGAATTTCGGTTTAAAAAGAAAATGAGAGCAGAAGATGGCGTACGCGGTAAAAAGAAAAATCTCTATGGAAAAAATGCTGATCATCTCGCTCTCTCCGTTCCCGTCGGAACACAGATCATAGACGAAAACTCAGACACCGTATATGAAATTACCGATATAACTACTGAAGTCTTACTCGCTCAGGGAGGAAAAGGCGGTCGGGGAAATAACGAATTTAAAAGCGCGACAAATCAGACACCCACCTATGCAGAGCCGGGAACACCAGGAGAAGAGAAAAAACTATTTCTCAGACTCAGAATTATCGCAGACATCGGACTTATCGGACTTCCAAATGCTGGGAAAAGTAGTCTTTTAAGCGTACTCACTCACGCCACGCCAAAGATCGGAAATTATCCATTTACGACCTTAGAGCCAAATATCGGCATGATGGGGAAGCATCCTATCGCTGACATCCCAGGACTTATCGAAGGCGCATCCACCGGAAAAGGCTTGGGCATTTCATTCCTCCAACACATCGAGAAGACGAAAATCCTCGTTCATTGTATCGATGTCACCGGAGAAGACTTAAAAAAAGTGTACGAAACGGTGAGAAACGAATTTGCCCAGTATAATACCGAACTTTTAGAGAAAAAGGAGATTATCTTATTGACGAAGTCAGACCTCGTCGAGGAAAAAGAATTAAAAGAAAAAATGAACCAATTTTCTAAAAATAAAGTCTTGACCGCCTCCGTCTATAATCCTGATTCTATCGAATTACTGAAGCAAGCCCTCGAAAAACTACTGAAAAACTAGATTGACCCTATTTGATCCACTTAGTACTATTGCTAGATATATTATACGGGTGTATGATTACACTTACATTAATACCGCAAGGTATTAAGACAGGAAAACATTCTAGCAATAGATTGTAGACCCGGAGAAACCCCAGCAATGGGGTTTTTTTGTGGCGCACCATCCGGTGCGCCACTTTTGCAATTTGCCTCATTTTTCCTTGTATTCCACACTACTGTTTGTGCCCACCTCCTAAGTTACCCTCAATGTACTATCTATTATGGGACCACCCATTGCCGAGCTACCACGACACAGAGAAATAAATACGCCAGACTACTGGAATACTCGTATCGCACCACGTATCCAACAACTCCCTCCCGAAGACCAAGCAGACATCGAATGTGCATATCGCATAGCATATAGCGCTCACAGGGATCAACTTCGAGCAAGCGGAGAACCTGTTATAAGCCATCCAGTCGCGGTAACAGAAATTCTTCTCGATGTGGGAGTGACCGACCCCGTTGTATTGGCCGGTGCACTACTACATGATGTGATGGAGGATACGAATTTGGGTTCCGATTCGAATTCATCGTCGTATGGATACGCTAAATTACGCTTGGTGTTTAACGGATCAAACGAAATAGCACAGATAACTTCTGACTTAAGTGCGCCAGATTTTACCAAATTACAAATATCAAAAGAGAAAGCAGATGAGATGTATCATGCATTCATCCCCGATATGAGTGTAAACGAACTACTAATAAAAATGGCAGATAGAATACATAATATTCAAACGCTACATGCTATCCCGTGGATAAAACGATCGGAGAAAGTTACTGAAACAGAAACCCATTATATGCTGACTTTTCGAGGGCTTGCGAGAGTAAATCTACAGGCCAGAAAACTTCTAAAACTTCTAGAGAAATCTATGAGCATTGCGAAAAAAGGCTTATCTCCTACACCAATAGATACCAATGTAATTGTCTGATTCGTTACTCGTACTACTGAACTTCTTAACTGGCTTACAATACTGAGAAAATAATTCCTTCGAAAAAAAACTTTCATATCCTGTTTCTGTTATCCCTAATTCTGGCCTATCAGTAATCCGGGCTATCACATAAACTCCGCTCGAAACCGCATCTTCACTCACAGATTTCAAACGTAATGCTCCTGATGCGAAAGCCTGTCCATTAGTGTCGACCAAATTATGGAACAACGACTTACCAGAAAATAATGCTATGAGTGGAGCAACTTCATGCGAACCATATAGTGGATGATCGTCCAACGTCTTAACATACGCACCAACTTCTGGGGCATTTGAAAAATGTCCACGATACGTAAAATCTGAAAAATAAGATGACAGAGAAAAATATATATTGCATAAAAAAAGTATGCCTAAGATCCCCGCGAACCGTTTCCCATTTTCTCCTTGAGTCAAAAGCCATGAGACAAATGAGCACGCACCCATGACTAAAAATGGCATGAGAATCGCCAGGTATACATAGTACAAATCTTTAAACAAACAGAGAAAAAGAGCACCCAGGAAGAAGCTGGCGAAAAAAGATGCTTTCACGAACCGCATCCCGAGTAACCCGACGAGCAAAATCCACCATTCTTTCCCGAGAAAAAATGAAAAGACTACTGTTTTATCTAGTCCGCTCGGGCGATTCAACTGATGCACTATCAAATAGTCTAACATTCCTCGTGGAGAAAAAAGAAAGAAGGGGAGAAGCACCAATACCCCTGTTCCTATAATCCCTAAACCAATTCTTATGAGATCTTTTGACAGATGAAATGTTCTCAGGTCTTTCCAGGTTCGAAAAACCTCGTATCCGAGATAGCCCGCTACGAGCGGCACAGCATAAAGCTTGGTTAAGCAAGAAAGAGCGAAGCAGACTCCTGCGAGTACCGGTCGTTTCGTTTCTGAGAAATATAAACCTAATACAAACAAAAGCATGGTGAGCTGTACTCCGGTAAAAAAATCAGAAGTGGATAAAATCGTGAATGAAAAAAGATACAGGAAAGGTGCGAGAAAAGCGAGCGGATTTTTCAACCAATTTAAAAGCAGATATATAAGATATGCCGTTAAAACTTCGAAGATATACGGAAGAAACTGATAAAATAAAATTGAATTTCCAAATACCATGCGAAAAAATGCCAGTAAACTCACGAGCACTGGTGGATCCGCGAGAAAAAAATCTTTATACGGAATCTTACCATGTAGCATCAGGTCAGCCATATAAAAATAGGCATTCCCATCCCCAAAACGATAATCTGAATGAGTTAGCTTATAGAGTAAGAATCCTACGATCGCTATTCCGACCACTATATTTGGTAATCGATCTTTCATGGTTTTAAATAGTAAATATCGAGAAGGCTTGAGTCATATCGCTTGACAGAGTATATAGGCTTACGCTTAGTATACTGATACACCTCGTCTAAATCCTTAGGTATATACGATTTTCGGGATATAAACATGAGATAATCCGCATCCTTTGCACATGCATATCTGATATCATTCCTGACGGGATAATACACGATAAGGTGATCTGCGAAGGGTACGCACACGACTGCACCTGGTGCAGCGCTCATATTTAACCATTCCACTCCCTCACGATATGCTACTCCCCAATATTCCAGCTCAAATGACTGCTCTATGGGTTTTGGTGCTACCGCGACAAACACTTCGTTATAGTACGCGTCGCCATAGGGAAACACTATCGCATTTTGCCATACGAGCTCTAAAATAAGAAAGAAAACGCATGCAGTTACAGCAAATGAACTCACAAACCTCTTGTGTATTATCGCGATAAAAGTATCCAAACCAATCCCTGCCATAACCGCCATCGCAGGAAATATGATGAGATATTGCCGTATGCCATCATATCGACTTTGTCCTGGGCGAAGAGATGCTAAAAGCGGAAGGAAAAGCCACACAAAAAGAAGTATTTTCCCGAGCAGTGGAATCGATTTATTTCTCTTCACCATAACCATGCCAATCCCTACGAATACCAATTCCAAAAGGGGAGTGGTCACTAAAAAATAAAACGGAATATAGTGCCACGGCAGTTGGTGACTCGTGTACAAATTTCCAAAATACAAAACAGTTCCCACCCAAATCGTTTGATGAAAAAAGAAGTTAAATGCAGAGATTATCGCACTAAAACTTCCCCATAACGTCGGCCAGGTCGCATACATAAAAACAATTCCACCGATGAAAAATATCGAGAGAAAACGGATGTCTTTTTGAAGAATTTTCAAACTAGGTTTATGTATAAGATATGACAACCCGACTGTTCCAAGGACTATGGGAATAATCAGCAGTGCGCTGAGCTTCGTGGTCATCGCAAGACCAAAACACAATGCTCCTATCCATGCATACGATGTTTTTTTCTGAGAAAAAAATAAATAGAAAAAGGTGAATGCACCGGTACCAAGTGCGACCACGGGAATTTCCTGCACGTTATATTGGAGTTGCGCGAGAAAACGAGGAGAGAGCATAAGAAAAAGTGTGGCAAGAAAAGCAGTACGGGTGTTCGTCAAACTTTTTACAAAGATAAACAAAAATAAGAAGGTAAGACTCCCGAGTAAAACGGTGAGGACATGAAACGCATCTGCATATGCTACGCCATAACCTAGCAGTATCGTACCTAACCATATATTTAAAACATTGAAAAGACTTCCATAATGCTGCAGTCCCGCATGCTCGAACGTGAGATAGGGAATTTGGCCGGATAAATACGCGATAACCCGCTTTCCGATGTATTGGTACGAGCCCTCATCCCAATTCACTCCATAAAAAGGAAGCGTCAGTAATTGAAAAAGTAAAAAAACTCCTAAAAGTCCCCACAACCACTTCGAAATACGCAATTTCATCGTTATTCTTATTTATACCACGGTTTAAATACCAGGGCGAGACTTTACTAAATGATCGATATAATTTATCATACTGAGCATATGGAAAATAGAAGAGGACATACAGCTGTTTTGGAAAGAAGAATTCCTACAAATATTCGCGTGAACGACTCGGTAACTGCTCAGATTCTGGCGGAAAGTATCAGGGAAGCGGGACAGATTCCTTATTCTAGATTTATGGAAACCAGTCTCTATGGTCCCGATGGGTACTATAACAAAGGAAAGGTAGAGTTTGGTGCCAATAATGACTTTACCACGAGCCCTACTGAATCAGAACTGTTCGGAGCAAGTATCGGACAAGGCTTATGGAAAACATGGAATGCTATAGGAAAGCCAGAAACGTTTGACATCGTCGAGATGGGAGCTGGAGAAGGAGAACTAGCCGCTGATCTTCTCAGGTATGCCAAAGACCTTCATCCTGATTTTCATGAAGCTATTCGATATATCATCGTCGAATATGGGAGGGATTTAATACCCAGACAGCGAAAAAGGATAGGAAACAACCCGAAAGTATCTTGGATACAGGGATCCGCATTTGAACTCCCAGTTCGAAATATTACTGGAGCTTTTATATCAAATGAATTACCAGATATATTTCCGGTAGACCTAGTAACCAGAATGAATGGAGAAGTAAGGCAAAAATATATCGGCATAGAAAATAACGAATGGGTAGAAATTTGGGACAAGCCCTCACCAGAAGTTGCCCAGCATATAGAATCATTTGAACTGAATATTAAAGATGTGGTCTTGGAGCCTATAAATATTTCATCCGCTCGCTTCCAGAAAGAAATGGATCAAGCATTGGAACGAGGAGTAATTTTAACGATAGACTATGGAAAAAACCACCAAGTAGGAAGGACTACTCAGGGTGTGAGATATTTTGGCCCTAAAGCTCATAGAGGAGAAAGGTACGCAGAATTTCTCTATCCTGGTGAAGTGGATATAACATCAGATGTGAACTTTAAAGTCTTAGAAGATGTAGCACGACAAGACGGCCTTGTGACTGCTTATTCTGATACACAGCCTGGGCTACTGGATCAGTTGGGCATTTTTGATATTATAGACGATATAAGAAAAAATCTCGGCCCCAACCCCCATCTATCGGATGTGATTGATGCAGGAAAGGTGATAGCATCAGCGATAAAAATCGTAGGGTCGAAAGGATTCTCGCATAATTACCATGCACAGCTACTTCTCAAAGGAGTTGCGAGAGAGGCGATTCTCGACTCTAATGCGAAGAATAAAACGACAGACGAAATGGATGAAAGAATAAAGAAAAAAGCTCTTTTTCCGTTTAGAGTACGAGACTGCACGAGCAATACAGTCATCATAACCAGTAACCGCGGACGAGTAAATACTAACCCAAAAGATGGAGTGATTATGATGTATCCTGAAAATGTTCCCAGTTCGGTTATACGAAGCGCGGACAGAAATGATTGGTCATCGTGGGACTTAACTAACAAAAACGTGCTTAAAATGGTAGTAGAAGATTCTGGATATAGAATAGACTAAATAAAATGAAAAAGTATTTTAAGATATTTTTACTATTCACCATATTTATGGTACTTGTGGCGTTAGCTTTTGTACTCTATGTAAGGTGGAGTGGAAGAATGGAGGCTTATTGCTATGAGAAAGCTATAGAGGTTATCGGTGGAGAAGATAACTGGTCTAAAAAGCTTGTACAAGAAAGTGAGCCTAAGCAGTATCCACATTTGGAAATGATTACCCAAGGCCTTAATGAAGAGGTTAAGTGTGAAAAAGATCCCGAAACGATAAAAAAATTTAAAGGATGGTTTTAGATTTATTTCTTCGATCTAGAGCGGGAGACGCGAATTGTATTGAACTCCTCATGATTGCTTGGGATTGGATAGTTAGATTTTATTTTGCTTACCAACAACCTCCTGAAAATTAAATTTAAGTAAGTTACATAATATAACTATGGAAAAACTTCAAGCAACTCTTGTCGTATCCTTTGTATTATGTTGATTTTCTTTGTGATAGTGTTTCAGATTTTGGCATATTTTATCTACATTGGTCAAATACTTTCTTTAATTTTTTCATAACAAGTTGAACTTCCGTTTTTGTGATAAAGAAATTAGGTGACAGCTTCATATGATCGCCATGCACTCCAGCTGTTTGAGTAATTAAATGGTTTCTGAACGCCTCTTTTCTAATTTGTTTTGCTAATGCTGCACCATCTTCTATCTTTCCGGATTTAGCTTCCACTCTATAGCCATAGGCCATGCCAATATGATCGAGTTCTTTAATAAATGAATATGTGTCAGTTAGCTGTTTGAGTTCATGGAAGAAATACTCCCCGGTTTTCTGTACTAAATTAGGAATTTTATTCTTTTTTATATAGGACATTACGTTGTTTGCGATTTCGATACCAAATAAATTTGTTCCGAATGTTGAATCGAATCCAGAATGACCAGTATCGACTGCTTCATAAATTTCTCGATTAGCTATGACTGCACTTAATGGATAGTATCCGCCAGCAAGCGATTTACTTAGTAATACTATGTCCGGATCAATGCCCACCTGGTTAATATAATAAAATGTCCCGGTTCGGCATACGCCCGTTTGTATTTCGTCGCAAATCGTAACAACATGATACTTTTTTGCTATTTCTATTAAGTCCGATAGAAAGTTACCTGGTGGGATTAGGAATCCAGCTGCTCCCTGAATTGGTTCAAAAAGGATTGCAGCAACCTTATTATGATTTGCTTTAAGATATGTTTCAATTTTTGTCAAAATATCTTTTGCGACCCTTTGGGCATCCACAGCGAGGCGGTGGGGGAATGGAAATAGTTTAACTTTTCCTGGATACGTGCCGAACTGTGATTTTGCTACGAATGCATCATCCGTCACCGACATGCCAGCATAGCTATATCCGTGAAACGCACCGGAAAAAGCGATGATTATATCTTTTTTTGTATAGGCTTTTGCTAATTTTATTGCTGCGTCTATTGCTTTTGTCCCTCCAACAGGGAAATACGGCACTTTATTCCCAGGGTGAGGAAGTAGTTCTACTAATTTTTTGCTTAGTTCTGCTTTTTCTGAAGAGTTAAAGCCAATAATGTTATCTACTTTTTCAGCGGCGGATTTTACATAGGCAAGAATTTCTTTATTGGTGTGTCCAAAATTCGCTGAACTATAACTCATGAGGAGATCTATATAGGGTTCTTTTTTCCCATACATCCAAATCATGGAGCCCTTGGCTTTTGTGACGAGCGCAAGAGGATCATAGATGGTCGTCTCGTCAACAGGAGTATTGTATCGTTTGATATCGTTTACGCTTATAGCCATATCATTTTATGATTTGAATCGATTCTAATGAGCTGTCTTTTGGTCCGACGAGCATAATACCACTTTTTCGGATATATTTCACATATTCGAGTATTTCTCGGTTGATTCTTTCTCCTGGGGCTATGATTGGGACATCAGGAGGGAATGGAATAATAAATTCACCACTTACTTCTCCAAGCGCTTGGGAAAGAGGCACGGATTTTTTATTTGAGAAAAATGCCTCTTTTGGAAGC
>CALRDJ010000020.1 GCA_943354875.1 Candidatus Levybacteria bacterium GW2011_GWA1_37_16
CAGCTTCATCTCTGGTATAAACTATGTCAAAGTAAGTCAAATCATTGCTGCCCACTTTTAAGGAAAGGAGGTAGTGTATGAAAAAAGCAATTATTCTTCAGTCAATAATATTAACTTCTCTAATTGTTGCACCCCCTGCGTATGCACAATCAGCAGATGTTTCTAAAATTCAAACTTTCATCCAAAGTATTATTCAGATTGGAACAACCTTAGCCGCTTTAGTTGCGACTGGTTTTTTTATCTGGGGAGGATATGGGTATATCACCAGCTCAGGTAATCCAGAAAATTTGGATAGATCAAAGAAAACCATCATGTATTCTGCTGTAGGTTTGGCAATAGTACTCGGAGCTTTTGTGTTCTCTAATATTGTCACCCAACTTGCAACGGGAGCTTTTGGTGGTGGCCAATAAAAATTACTGCCCTTAACAGTAATAATATGAAGTTAGTAATAAGTATTTTTTGTGCTTTTGCGTTCTCTCTTCTTTACGCCACTCCTGCATTGGCTGTTTCGGCCAGTTCTGATATTACAAATTACACCAGAGATACATTACAAATAATTACTCTTATCGGAAGTGCTTCGGCAGTATTCTTTTTAATCAAGGGAGGATATCAATACATTGTTTCTAATGGCCATCCAGAAAATCTCATTGGTGCCAAGAAAACAATTAAAAATTCTCTGATTGGACTCGTAATAATTCTGAGCGCAGGAGTAGTTATCTCAACTTTTCAAAATGCACTACAAAATCCAACAAGTGGTAACAGTTCAGGTGCAGTCAACCTGACACCACTTGTCTCAACTACTCCAAGTGGAGGACTCACTCAAGTATTAATAGATGCGGTAACAGGATTCATGCAAAACATCGTCGAAAGTGCAACCAAGCCAACTGTTGATGCAATTATGAGTTTTCTAACTACTACTCCTAACTTAATGAACAACTCAGTAGTTTTTAACTTCTGGTTAATAAGTCTTGGAATTGTTGATTCGTTGTTTGTAGTAGTTGTCGCACTGCTCGGACTTCAGTTTATGAGTGCAACAACATTTGGATATGAAGAGGTAGAACTAAAACAACTCCTTCCAAAGATCGGTCTAGCCTTCTTGGGAGCTAATATCTCTCTCTTCCTGGCAGATTATGTCATTATCACTTGCAATGCCCTTGTAAAGGCAGTCTTAGGAGCTACAGGAGGTTTAAATCAAGCATGGATACTCAATGCAGTTAATCCTACAACTTTCATTACAGGAACAACTCCGCTTATCACATTAATCTTTTTGATTCTCTTTCTAATCGTCTCAGTTGTCTTACTTTTAATGTATATTACCAGACTAATAACCATTTCTCTGGGAGCTGTATTATCTCCTTTTATCTTTTTACTCTGGGTAATTCCAAAAACTTCCGACTTTGCAGAAATCGCTATCAAAAGCTACATCGTTACTGTTTTTGTGGTATTTGTGCATGTCGTGATTATTCAACTTGCGAGTGCATTTCTAACTATTCCTGGGAACTCAAATAATTCATTAATTTCCATAGCAATTGGTATTGGTCTTTTCTTATCATCCTTTCTCTTCCATTCATAGCAGTTGCACTTTTAATGCACTCAGGGGTCGATATTATTTCAGATAGGCTTGTAACAGTTAACGAACAAACTAAAGCAATAGAAATTCATGATCCAGGTACTGGAGAAATTGTTAAAACTATTCAAGCTAAAGTTGTATGGCCAACAAAAGGAGTTATAACGAGTGAGTTTGGAGAGCCACATTTACCATATTACCTATTTCATTCAGGTATCGATATTGCAGGTAAAAAAGGTGATCCCGTAAACCCATTTATGCCAGGTAAAGTCATTTATGAAGGAGAAATATTCTGGGGATTTGGGAAACATATAATTATCGATCACGGAAACAACATTACTTCAATTTATGGACACTTGAGTAAAATAAACGTATATAAAGGTCAGGAAATTAAAACAACTACTCATATTATTGGAGAACAAGGAAGTACAGGTTGGTCAACTGGAACACATTTACACTTCCAAATTAATGTATTTGGATTACCAGTTAATCCAAGAACATTTTTAGGAGCTGGAAATCCTAGTTAGCACTTTTAATTCTTCTTTCGAGATATGCTTTTTCAATTCTTCTGCATACATTTTTCGAGTTTTTGGTAGCAAATTCTGTTTTAGTGGAAAAATAACTTGATATAGTTGTTTAGCCACTTCTTCATTATCCCCAAACTTCCAACCATATGCCAATTCTAAAAATTGTATCTTTTGGTCGTCTGTCGTGGAGCCTATCTTCTCAAGTACAGTTTTTATGTAAGCAAGTGGATCGGTTAATTTACTAGCAAGCTCATCTTTAACAACTTGCAGGGACCTTGTTATAGAATGACCAACTAAGCTATTTGCAAAACTTTCTTTTTGTTCTTCATTAAGAAATCTTTTCCCAATTTGGTATATAGGATCATCCCTTAAAGATGCTTCTAAGTATTGTATTGGGAATTTAGAAACGAGTTCTTCTATTTCTGTTTCATCCAGCTTACTGTAAAGCTCATCGTAGCTAATACCCTTAACCAGAGGCTCCATAATCCCACTTAAGGCACTGCCTTGGGCATTATTGGGAATACTGTGTAAAGCTAGCGCCAAAGGAAATGTTGAAACCTTATCAGAAGGTTCAGTCATTTCATTATTTAAAGTTACAAGATTAGAGGAAATATCATTTGCATGGGTTCTAATTGAATCTTGTTGAAAATACTCTTGGGACTTAGGTTGTTTTCTAATTATAGACTTAATAAATTCAAAAACTTCTTTTCTTTTCTCCGGATTAGTTGTTATAAAACTCATCAAATTTTTACTATGGTTCATAACCATGTCGAATTCTGTTTGACCCAACTCAAATGAGGTCATTACTTCAAGATCCTCACTGTTTATTGGTTGTGAATTCAAATCAACAGCTACAAGACTAGTTAATAATTTGTTTAAGGTTTCTGTATCTATAACATTTTCTCTGTAAGGAGACTTAGCAAACAATTTAATATAGGAACTTTGACTAAATTTTTCTTTGAGTGCTTTTTTGATGTTTGAAACCTCATGAGCAAAAAGATTCTCAGAATCGTTAGCTATATAAGTCAAAATTTCACTTATATTCTTATCATCCAAGTTAGATTTTTCAGCATCATATTGTGTCAAAAGATCAACGTAAGCAGATAAAATTGGTTTTAAAAGTTGAGTTTGAATCCTATCTTTGAGCACGCTAACGGTTTCCTGAACAGGAAACTCTGAATAACTATTTGTAATGAGACTTTGTAATATTTGTCCAACTTCTATAGCAATATCTCCATTATTGAAGAGCCTTTCTTTATTTTCTTCTCTGGAGTAAACATTTAGATAGGTAGATATAAAGGGTTTTATAGATGCAAGCCTTGATTTATTACTACTTATAAAATTCGATCCAACATTTTCAAAGGACTGTAAGTTTTTATCCTTCAAGAAGCCTTGAAAAATTTGATTAGCTAAATCAAATTCTCTGTTTAACGCGGCAGCCTTAAATTGACTCCATTGAGGTAGCGAATGTTCTTCAGTAGACTGATTAAATGTAAAGAAGAAGCTTACATCAACCTGATTTGGAATAATGTAGTCAGTAGTAATAAAAAACTTTATAGCCTCTGGTTCGTCGCCATTGGCTTCTATGGTTTGTTTATCAAGATCCTCCCAATTTTTTCCATCTTCTATAACAGCTGTTTGTAAATCGTTAAAAGCCCTAGGATACTTTTGTTTAAAAATTAGGATTTTTGCTAAAAAGGCAATATTGTTTTCTAGAACTTTCTCATCAACAATATCTCCGTTTAAAACTTTTTCCTTAATCAAAACCGTACTTGAGATAAGTGTGTTTATAAATTGCTTTATTTCTCGGGGGTTATTTCTAAATGAGGAGGTTATAACCCAAGTCAAGACTGAATTATTTTGAAATTCCGGAACCTCAGCCTCTTTTAATAAATCTTGGGTATACGAGTCTAAATCCAAACCTTCAAATCTAGGTATCCGTACTATAGCATTGAAAAACTTTCTGAGATATTCTTCAGCATACGCAGTACCACCATTATTTTTATCTTTTGCTGAGGAAAAATATGTAGCACTAATGTGTTTTTTAACAGCCTCTTCGTCACAAGGGATTAAGAATATACATTTTTCTACCTCTAGAAAAGTTTTGACTGTAGTTAAAAGTTCGACTGCTTTATCATGAGATGAGCGGTCTAAGTTATCTAAAATAAATACAATCTTTTTATTCTTGTTTTTATCATTTTTAATAATCTCCTCAAATTTCTCCTGAAATTCCTCTGGTTTGGATAATTTATCTCTTTTCAAAGTTACTTCTTGAACTACCACTATTTTAGTAGCTAATGTTTTAAATACACTATTCAAATAGCCTGGCAAAACCTGAGAAGCCCACCCTGCACCTGCTAAACCAGCTATTATAAGTGTTGCTGTCTCTCTCCATTTTGAAAGATCACCGATTATTATAAAAATATAAACAACTGGAATTAAAAACATGGCTAATACAGTACAAAAAGTTAATAACGCTAACTTTACGTTTACTTTCATTGGCCCTTCCTCTATAAATTCGACATCATAATCGAGTTGTTTTCTTAATTTTTCTTCTCCCTTTTTTCCTAATAATTGCTTTGTGGTTTCAAGCAGGAATTGCCTTCTAAGTCCATCCCCTTCATATTTCCAAACATCAAATTCAACAACCGTAAAACTAGTTCCGAAGAGTCCTTTCCTAACGAGATTCATAATTGTGCTTTTACCGCTTCCCCAAGTTCCGTAAAGCCCCAATGTAAATGGAGGAGTTGCTCCCTTAATTAGTCTTACAAGTGTATTAGCGACTTCCTTATGCCCAAATCTGATCTTTTTTTCTGAATCATTAGATAAAGGCTTGTCGGTGAGTAGTTTAAATTTTATTGTGGAATTCTTCTTTTTTGGCATAGTATTTTACAGGCCAATTCTAGCAGAAAAGTAGCTTATAAGAAAGGAGGGAAGAGCTATGGTTTGACCACAAAAAAGAAGAAAATAGCAATTATTAGCAAAATGACTCCAACTACCACCAAATAGATTTTCTTGAAGATTTCCTTATTTCAATTAAAGGGTGTGTATACGGTTTCTTTTCTTCTCTTTTGGAAAACAGACTCATATGTTAAACAGCTTTTTCATTTTTCTCAAGTTCTAATACAGTCTTGTCACTATTGGCCTTGGTAAACTTTACTATAACTTCAATATACTCATCGATTTCATCTATAAGATCAGCGAGAGTTTTTGTGTCGTGCTGCTTATCCTTATCCGTTGGATATAAATGGTTTAGAGATAACCTTACATTTCCCTCTGCATCGAACAATGTTCCTTTCATTGTACGGGGATTTCTTTCTTTAGCAATATGTTGAATCTGATAGTCCCTAAAGTCTGAAATATCAGTTTTAAGCCTATTTATAGTCTCAATTAATTTTTTATCAATAGTTAATCCTTTTATCTCGGCATATTTTTCAATATTTTTTGTCAACTTGTCATGAGAAGTTAAAGGAAGGCTTCGCCCTTCCCCAAAATAGAATTCAATAGCGTTCGCTATCTTGTCCAAGAGGATTTTTGCAAAAAGATAAAAACTTTCTATTTCTAAATGGGCTTGGGTTGTTAGAGCTCTTCCTGCAACCTGTATTTCTAACTGTTGTTGTGTTAGCTTGTGAGTTCCAGGCAAGAAAGTCTTTTGCAAAGCCTGATGATTTTCTATGAATTTTTTACTTGATATTTTGTGTTGGTCTAGAAGTATTTGCAAATATTCCCTATATATAGTTATATGAGAAAAAGCGAAAGCAAACATATTATTGTGCCTATTTTCAAACCTATCTTTCTCAGAAACGATAAAATCGGTAAAATTACTACTCATACTAAAATTGGGGTAGCTTTAGGTACTCCTTCAAAAGAATAAGGCTGGTCTCTTAATTCCTTAAAAGCTTTTGCTGTCTCAACACCTGCTTTATATATTGGGTCTAATTCTGCAAGAGGGTTAATTAATTCATTGAAAAGGCACTTTCGTAGTTCTGGAGTATTATCTCCGCTTCTTGTCTCAAGGGCAATAGTTTTTGCAGCACAAAGGCAGCCAGACCACATTCTAAAGATTATACTCACACGTTCTTTGTCCTTTAACATTTCGGGAAGAAGTGTTTTAGTACTTTCTGCCATCTGATTGAAATATTCCTTTTTGACATCTCGGCTCGTTGTGTAAGCTGCAGCAATACTTTCAAAATTTCCATCCAATTGATTTATAATCTCCGCTCTCCTTTCTACATCTATTAAAGATTTTGGTATGCTAGGACTACTGACACTCAGCTCGTTTGCCCACTCAAGAGCCGTTCTTAAATTAGGTTCAGTTATTTGCTGGATTAAAGCTGTTTTTGACATATATTGCTAGCTATTTTCCAGATCAATTTTAGCAGAAACAAGATTATAATACCTGGGTAAACTATCTTTAAAAAGTTGTATAATCTAATTACCTATGAATCTTGAAAAAATTGGTAGAAATCTAAAGAAGGCAAGAAAACAAAAAGAATTGACACAAGTTCAGGTGGCAGAAAAGGTTGATATTCATCCTAACTACTACGCAAAGATCGAACGTGGGGAGATACAGCCTGCACTAGATACTTTGGAGAAAATATTTAAGGTTTTGGGTGTTAAATCTTCTGATATTTTACCCTTTTAGTTACTTTTTCCGACTTTTCCAATCTTCTTGGCCATTTTCTCCATAACCTGAACAATAGATTCTGAAGCCTCCTGCATTTTATTAAGTATTTTAATCGCCTGTTCGCGATCAGCTGGTAATTCAGGATGATTAGTCTTTAAATACTCAATTGTTTTCCGAATGTCTTCCTCGCTATGTGTCATAAGTTTTTGTATTGTATCAAATTTCATAAAAATCTGCCTAATTTTAAGAAATTAAACATTTGTAAAGCTATTTCTTCTCCTTCCATCCTTCTCATAATTTCACGACTGTGCGTTTGAGAGAGAATGTTCAGACTTCCTTCCCAAAGTACCTTTCTATCTAAAATAGCCAGTTTTCGATGATCATTGCCCGCGCACAGTAAAACTTGTACTCCAATCATTTCAAATGTTTTTATAGCATTCTCTGACTGAATTTCCATACCTAACTCATGTTCTTTAGGATTTCTGGTTATGACATAAACTTTTACTCCCCTTTCCACTAACTTCTTTAAAATAGGAAATAGAATCCTTGTCCTAGAACTAGTAATAAACGGGCTTTCAATAATTACTTCTTCCTGACTTCTCAATAAATCTTTAGTGAAAGTTTGATAAAATGTATTCTCATCGAAAAGAGTAGAGGAGCTATTCATTTGATACCTCCTCCTTTTTGGGATGAATTACAACGACTTTTCCGTTATAATACGTATGGCCTAGTACTTGAAGTTTTTTACAGGTTTGAATCAGGCTCTGGAATACGGTGTTCCATCCTAGTATGTCTAGGCGCGCTTCAAAAGATCTTATCGATGAAAAAATTCATATCGTATGGCAAGTTTTTTTTAGGCTGGCCACTATCCATACTCGCGCTCATCTTCATATTTAAATTCATAGATACCCGTCTCTCTTCTATTAATTCGTTTATCCATACCATCAACTATCTTTTACTATTGTATGGCATGATCTCCTATGTATTGTTTTATGCACTCCGAAGTTTTCTGTGGAGAGAAATACTAAAAACAAAAGGTCACTCGATACCATTAAAGACTTCTACGTTTATGTGGGCATATGCTGAGATCAAGCGCTTTGTACCTGGTGTCATCTGGTCAGTCTTAGGTCGAACGATGTTGTTCTCGAAAGAGAAAATAAAACCATCGACAGTACTGTCTGGTATGACACTTGAGATTCAGACAGTAATTCTGTCCACCATGTTCTTATCTTTCTTATCAGTTCCGTTTGTTCTGACTAATTTTTCCCCTGTTTCTTACTACGCCAATCTCAGTATCGGATTACTGCTGGGATTCATAGCGTTTTCCTATGCTTATTTTTTCCATTCTAAATTAACCGAGAAAATACATCGTCCTAAAAATAGTAAACGAGCTCAGAAAATATGGGAGATACATGATGCACTTTTCTCTTCCATATCATTAAAAATAAAAGTAAGGCTTTTTTTAATCGGTATCATTACTTTTTCTTTTTTCGGTCTAGGAACATATCTGGTCGTAGCAGCCAGTGTCGCACTCAACCCGTATGATATAGTTTCCACCATCGGATTTTTTATACTTTCTTATTTCATCGGCTATGTTTCCATCATAGTTCCTCTCGGACTCGGCGTACGAGAGGGAGCTATCATCCTAGGCCTTTCGAGTACTATGCCAGTAGCCACCGCTGCATTTGTCGCTATTTCTGCGCGAGTTATTTTCGTTATCGCTGAACTCTTCTTTTTACTTTTTGCATATCTCTGGAAAAATGCGAAAGGGAAGTGGTACGTGAAATTAGAAACATTTTTAAAAAAAAATAAACCTCTGATCGTAACTATTCTTCTCATACTTATGTATGTGAGCTATTTTACTCCGGTTTCTTTCCTGCGCTACGACAACTTCTATACAGGGAGATTTGATCTAGGAAATATGGATCAAACAGTTTGGAATACATACAGAGGCCGAATATTCCAACTAACTGACCCAGATGGCACTCAAATCATGTCAAGACTTGGCTTTCATGCTGACTTTATCTTAATCCTCCTAAGTCCTTTCTACCATATATGGGCTGATCCCCGCATGCTACTGATCATACAAACCGTGACTTTGGCATGTGGAGGCTTATTTGTATTTCTTATCGCAAAAAACGTACTAAAAAAACCGAGTTTTGCACTTATTTTCGCTTTCGCATATCTACTCAGCCCCAGCGTCCAACATACAAATATGTATGACTTTCATGCGGTTACTCTCGCCACTACATTTCTTCTGGGCGCTTATTATTTTTTATCGAAACACAAATATTATTTATTCTCACTTTTCCTCATACTCGCAGGACTTTGCAAAGAACAAATCTGGGTAATTGCAGCACTATTTGGTCTCTATATCGCATTCCATCATGAAATAAAAATAAATAATATCCGCAGAAAACTAATAGGAATAGGGTTATTCATACTAGGAATAGGAATTTTTTATCTGCTTATCGCACAGGTGATTCCCGCATTTAGGGGATCGAATCATTTCGCACTTTCCTATTATTCTGACTTCGGAGATTCACCGCTTTCTATAGCTAAAAATATGATACTGTCTCCTGGGAAAACCTTTTCCTACATAACTCAAGACGGTAGAGCGTTCTATTTACTCCAATTATCATTACCGCTCGGGTTTCTTATGCTCGCTGCTCCAGAATTTCTTCTGTTCGCAGTTCCTGATCTCGCCATTAATCTACTGAGTAATAATAGACAGCTCCATCAAATTTATTTTCAATATACTGCGACCATTACGCCATTCCTCTTCATAGCAGCTATCTACGGAGCCAGAAGAATTGAGAAAAGAATTCCTCGACTTACTCCATATCTAGGATGGTATCTCCTGATCACCACCATCATAGGTGCATACCTCTATGGACCTCTACCGCCAGCACAGTATGCAAATATAGACATGATGCATAAGCCGTTGGCATACAAAGAAGAGATCAATTCCTTTATCTCCCAAATAAAAAAGAAATACAGCATAGCAGCGACGAACAATATCGGATCGCATCTATCGAGACGACAACGCATCTATACGATTCCTGTAGGCGTAAATACTTCGGATGTGGTTATATTTTTATTAAACGATCCCTATGCCCAGCCGTCACGGGAAGCACAAATTAAAATGGCTGAAAGCTTACGACAAGATCCTCGATATGTAGTGGCTTTTGAAAAAGAAGAATTTATAGCGTTTCGAAAGAAAGATATCTCATTTTAGAGTTGCAATACTATCCAAATCTAGTCTATTATTAAAGAGTGATTCAGGTTATAAAAGCCAACGGTGATAAAGAAGAGTTTAGCGAAGAAAAAATGCGCGATTCTATACGTCGTGCAGGTATTCCCAGAGACCTTCAGGAATATGTACTTTCCCATATAAAAGAACGACTATTTGATGGCATTAAAACCGCAGAATTATATAGTCACGTCATGGAGTTTCTGAACAAACAGGAACCATTCGCCAAAGCCAAGTACAGCCTGAAGCACGCGATTATGGCTCTGGGACCTACTGGATATCCATTTGAAGACTTTATCGCACAAATTGTAAGAACCGATGGCTATGATGCCCAGGTCCGCACGATTCTTCAGGGCTCATGTATAAATCATGAGGTAGATGTTATCGCTGAGAGCCGTAATCGCGAGAATAAAATTATGGTAGAAGCCAAATATCATAACTTACCAGGAAATAAAACAAATGTTCACGTCGCACTCTACACAAAAGCTCGGTTTGATGATGTAAAAGAAAGATACGGTTTTAGTCAAGCCTGGCTGGTGACCAACACAAAGGTAACAAGTGACGCTATCGCATATGCAGAATGCATGGGCATGAAAATTACGAGCTGGAGTTATCCAGATGGTGAAAGTTTACGCGAGATTATCGAAAGATCAGGATTATCACCAATCACATCCCTCAGTACCTTATCCCAGAGAAATAAAGAAGACTTGGCGAGAAAAAATATTATCCTCTCCAGAGATATCTCCAATAACCCAAGCTCTCTAGAGAACCTCAAGCTTTCTAATAAAGAGATTGAAAGAGTAATGGAAGAGGCTGCATATATCTCACGCCATTAAAACTTAATTCTTATATTTACTATTAATTTCTACGTAAAACTACTATAATTCCTTTATGGAAAAGAGCAAGGCAGAAAAAGTAGAGGGTTTTAATGACGCAACTGAATTTAGAGTTTCGAAAAGACCATTGGAGGACTATATGCGCTTTTTCTCTTTAACTCCAGAATCTTTAAAACCTAATTCTAGGATACTAGATATGGGCAGTGGGGAGAATCAGGAACTTGCTGTAGGTTTGGCAAAGATTCGCCCCGATATTCAAGTCGTATCTGTTGATCCATCTCTTATTCTTTCTGCCGAGCAACATCTACTTACCAGAAAGAACGCAAGAGTGGTGCTTCATGATGATAAAGAAGCTTCACCCGAAAAGCTGAAAAGAAGATTAGAGCAAAGCTCAGGAAACATAGTAATCGCACTAGCGCCGGATTTACCATTTATAGATGGTACCTTCGACTACTTATTAGATTTATTTGGAGCCTTTAGATACCTCGACGAAAAGTTTTTGAAAAACTATGTTGAACGGATTCATAGAATCTTGAAAACAGGAGGAGAAGCATATATTTTTCCGATAGACTTATATAAAGAGACAGCAGACGATTGGCTTGATAGAAAAATCCGAAATCAACCCAGAATTGAAAAGATTATAAAAGATTTAAATATACATCCAGAGAATTATAATTTTTTTTCCCATAACCTTAATCCTCCTTCCCGAGATCCAGATATTAATATCGGTATTAAGTTTACAAAAAAAGATTAATAAAAAACAAAACTACTTCACCTCGGAAGTGGAGGCTTACAGCTTAAGTTCTTCCGCTAATTTTGTCCGCTCGTACGTATCCGCCATATATCCATTCGGCACGGTAGTTAGCTTATCAGCATAGAGTAAAAAACCATTCCGAATCGTGTGATCACCGTATTTTTCATTTATGCTATCTATAGTTTTTTGGATCGCATCATCTCGTATCCGATTTTCAAAAATAGATAGGGGAGTTCCGGCATCTTCTACCAAATTTCCTGTCCATACCGATATCTGACGCACCATAGCATTTTCAGGAAAATATGCATTATTCCAATGCCATGAGTCATACAAATACTTACACACTGAAAAAATATCTCGACCAGAACTGAGAGGCGTATCTATCGTTTTTCTCCCATGCTCACCCCTGGTTCCTCGCAGTGATAAACCGACTGTACGCGCTTTTTTCGTAAGCCTGCGCAGTTTTATCCCTACTTCTTCTGAAAGCTCATATACATTTTGGAGAATTATTCTCTGATCATATTCATTTTTCGGTAGACAATAGTTACGTCCCACAGATTTTACTGCGGGAGCATCAGTGCATGAAATAATCTGACTATCATCAGAAGCTAATCCTATGTTTTTCAAAAATCGTCCTTCTACAGATCCGAACTCGGCGATCAAAAACTCGAGCGGAATATCTCGGAGCTGTAACAGCGTATATACACCGATACTATTTAATCGAATCTTAACTCGTTCACCGATGCCACACATATCAGTCAATTTGGCGCTCGCGTAGACCTGCTCTATATCTGAAGGAGTAATCTGAAACACACCATTGGGTTTTTTAAGTCCTGATGCGAGCTTCGCTAGTAATTTATTATGGGAAATTCCCACTGACGCAGTAATGTATTCACCGATCTCGTCATGAATACGTTTTTTAATTCTTTCAATCAGTGATTGCACTCCGCCGAACAGATGCGCTGTCTTAGTTACATCCATAAATAACTCATCGATGGAAAAAAGCTCGACATAGGGAGAATAATCTTTACAGATATTTAAAAACTTTTTCGACACCTCGAAGTAATGCACGAAGTTCGCTGGAACGAGAATGATGTCAGGGGAGAGAAGATACGCGTCATGCCGTCTCGTACCGGTTCTGACTCCCAATTTTTTCGCTTCTCTGCTTGATGCGATAATACAATTTCTTCCGTTCGTCGCAGTAACACCCAGTGGTTTACGTCGAAACTCAGGATTTCTTTCTTGCTCGCAACTGGCGAAAAAGGAATCAAAATCGATATGGAGAATGACTGTATCGAGTGAGATGAGGGGCAGCATGAGATAATCATACTGGAATTTTTTACGAGAAACAATCGAACAAAGTACGAACTACAGGAGCTTTTTATATCACTTTGCCTGCTGGGCTTCCATCCATTTAGTCTTTAATGCATCCGGAAGAGTACGAGCTAATTCCCCTGCCATATACACTGTCGCTTTTTTAAAAGTCCTGTGCTCTTCTGGAAGAGTATTCCACGTAAAAGGCTCAGACACATGCACCTGCGCACGCTTACTGAATAAGGTCTTAAGACGACCATTAATTGATACCACATATACTGGAACATCTGGGTTTCTTCTCGCTAGCATGGCAACTCCTGGCTTCATATCGAGTAAGTCGTTTGCCGGCCTTCGAGTCTCCTGAAGTGACATACCCACCAATTGACCCTTAGCTAACGCACCCTCTATATTTCTTATCGCTTCTGAATCTGGCTTTCCCCGGTGAATGGGAATCACTCCAACTGCTCTATAAAATTCTGCTTGTCTTAATGCAAACCGACTGGGAGGCTCTCCAGGTTTTCTATTCAACCAATCACCCATTTTTCCTGTACGGCTCAGGACTTCTGGATCCTCCTGCGCATGTGGATCGACTAAGGTGTGCTTTGCCACCATGCGAACACTTCTTTTTTCTCTTCGAGCCAACAAAGGAATGGTAAAAGTATCTACGATCGAATCTTGATGGTTAAATCCAACTATCGCGGCACCAGTTTTTCGATTAAGTGCTCCATGAATATCCGATCGGACCTCCAGCATGGCTATAATTGCAAACGTAGTCAGTGCTGCTAAGGGTGTGAGAGTATCCATTTCTACCTGTATACCCAAGTGTTCAGAGCCATAGGGAAGTGGCTTATTGAATCTATCCACTAATCCATGAAATCTATGTGGAGTTTTGCCTCGAGACGGCTCGCTATCCTGTCTTATCATTCGCAAACTATAACAAAATCAGAAACTCAAAGCAAGAAGCTCAGAGTCCGTAGGCGGAGAGGGGAGAGTTACCGATACGCGTCCTATGAAGTGACATGATAAAACTATCACACTGCACCGTCCCTGGCAGAGTCGAGAATGCACCACTAAATCCGTTTTGCTTTAAAATTTCGATCGCAGTATTCCCAAATGTTCCATACGGATAGGTGAATATTTCCTGTGGCTGACCAAGACGTCCTTCCAGCTGTGATTTTCCGAGCATAATTTCGTATTTTATCTTTTCTGCATTTGTGCCACCGACACCATAATGCGACCACGTATGATCCGAAACATATATAAGTCCGCTTCCTTTCATCTCGATCAGCTGTCCCCAGGTCAAATAGTCAGCCCCTTCGAGAAGTCCTGTCGGAATCATAAGATTAGCAGTGATGTTGTAACGCTTAAAACTCTGATATGCGTATTCGTATGCATCGCGATACCCATCATCCAGCGTTATAGCTATACTCTTTGGCGGCAATGCGGTTTTCGTCCTAAGTGCATCTACGAGTTGTTTTACCGTAATGGTGTTATATCCGCGCGATGCTAAATATGCCATGTGCTGATCAAATACGCCACTATCCATAGAAACAGTCGTCTGTTTTTTCTCCACCGCCTGTGCTTGCGGCTGAACATGATGATACATCAGTACAGGAACAGTGAGGCAGTAACCTGTATACACTGGCTCTGGAGGCTTTGGAGGACTAAAAATATACTTTATGCGCTTCGGATCGTATGACTCTAGAAAAAGCAGAGAAACATGCGGTGGCGCATCTTGAAAGTCTGCAACTATCTTTTTCGGAGGTGTATTTTCATGACTAGCCGTCGCAAGTAACGTAGCGTATCTTTGGGTCGTATAGTACGCCATCACATCCAAAAAAATGAGAAGGGCTATGGCTATGAGTAAAGAAACTATATAACGATTTCGTTTTTTCAAGATGTCATCATTATGCGTAGTTCTTTTCTCATTTTCAAGTTAGTATTTACCCAAAATGGTACAATACGGCATGGAACGACAAATCAAGTTTGCGAAAATTGTCACCTCGGTTATGTACACTCGGTTCTCCATAGGAAACTTTCGATTTGGTTTTTATCTCATCTCCGGTCTTATTCCGGGACTAGGTGATCTTATCTCTTTATTTCTCGCTGTTTATATTATGAGAATTGCGATAAAACTAGGACTTCCCATGAACAAACTTCTTCAAATGATTTTTAATATTTTGCTCGATCTTATCGTCGGATTATTCCCTATAGCAGGAGATGTCATAGATGCCGTTTATAAATCACATGTAAAAAATATAAAGATCATAGAGGAATACTCTCCAAGTCCCATCATGAAACTGTATTAATAGATCGCGGTTTCAAACCTTCTCTAAATCTGGTAAAATCAAGATATGAAGCTTCTCATTATAAAAAATCACGTGATGTCTATGTGGCCCATCATGGGACTTACTGATGAACACCTGAAACAGATAAGAACTGTCTCTCCAGAATTGGATATAAAAATAATCGAGAACAACGAATCTGAAATTGCCCAAGAAATTGCAGATGCAGATATCCTCATCACCTCAGCTATTCCCACTCTTCCACTCGATAAAGCGAAAAGTCTAAAACTTATCCAGACAACCTCTGCAGGAGTGAACGGGCTATCTGAGGAACTGGTTAATTCTGATGTGCAGATCACAAACGCTTCCGGTGTACATCCGATCCCTATCGCCGAACACGTCCTCACTTTTATGCTTATGTTTTCCAGACAACTATTCAAGCTCCACCGGCTTCAAATTACTGAAAAAAAATGGATGAATGATTACGACTTTACTCCAGCCACAGAACTCCATGGAAAGACCATCGGTATCGTAGGACTGGGTCGTATCGGTAAACGCATAGCACATCTGAGTAAAGCATTTGATATGCGTGTTATCGCACTCGCCCGCACGGAGCATGCAGCGGAAGAAAATGTAGATGAGTTTTTCACTCACGATAAATTAGATACATTACTAGGACAATCCGACTTCGTCGTGAATGCACTTCCTTTAACCGATGAAACTCGTCATCTCTATACACTTGAGAAATTCAAAAAGATGAAACCTACATCGTTTTTTATAAATATCGGACGAGGACCGACTGTGGATGAAGAAGATCTTATCTTTGCTCTGAAAGAAGAGGTCATCGCAGGAGCAGGACTCGATGTTTTCGATGTGGAACCTTTGGCTCAGAACTCAGAATTATGGAATCTGGAAAACGTCATCATTACACCTCATATAGCCGGATGGACGCCATATTATATGGATAGGGTAATCGAAATCTTTTGTGAAAATTTGAAAGCATTCCTCGAGAATAAACCCATGCCGACACAGGTCGACAAAAAACTTGGCTACTAATTCTGTATGATTGACCCCAACTTCGTCTATCTCGCCATACTTCTCAATTTTATAGGTGGATCCTCATACGTAGTCCAAACTATTCGAGGAAAAGCAAAGCCAAATAGAGTAACGTGGTTCCTATGGGGAGTTATTCCTCTCATCGCATTTTTCGCAGAACGAGGTGAGGGAGTAGGCATTCAGTCTCTTATGACTTTTATGGTAGGTTTTATTCCTATTATGGTTTTTATCGCTTCTTTTTTTAATAAAAACTCACAGTGGAAACTGACTCAATTAGATTTTCTTTGTGGGGCGCTCTCTATCATAGGAGTAATCCTATGGATTATCACAAAGGATGCAAATATCGCTATCATCTTATGCATAATTGCAGATTTCCTCGCTGGAATACCGACACTAATTAAATCATATAAAGCTCCCGAAACAGAACATTACTTCGCATACTTATCTGGTGCTATCAGCGCTGGAATCACCATGTTAACGATAACTATTTGGAACACGTCTCACGCTGCTTTTCCCGTTTATATTTTGATTTTCAATACTATTCTCTTCTCTCTTATACGATTCCAGCTCGGGAAGCGGTTTACGAAGTAATTATTTGTTCGGCAAAAGTTTGTAGTAGCTCGTCTTCGTTTTTCCAAATTTTTCCAAAAGCTGTTTTTTTACCAGCGATGAAAGTAATGCATGTGCCTGCTGTCTGGTTACTGATAATGCCTCCTGAATGTCAGTCATCTTCACTGCTTTTTTATCCATAACGATTTCGAGGACCTCTTCTTCACGTGGCGTTACGAGAACACGTTTTTCTCCGGTAAAGTCATCCAGATTTGTTTTTTTTAGCTCATTAATGCGACCGAGTGCTGCCTGCAAGGAATTAGCTATTCCTTCGAGAAAATATTCCAGCCATTGCGTTTTCTCACCTTTATCTGCCGAGTGGAGCATGTCAGAGTACATATGGCGGTCAATATCGTAATAGTCGTCCAGGATAAAGAACTTCGCAACCAAATAATCTTTTAATAATAAATAATATTCGGTGAGGATTCTGGTGAGTCGACCGTTTCCGTCGAAAAACGGATGGATGTAGGCAAATTCATGATGAAAAATACCAGCTTTTAGCAGTGGGTGAATCTCATCTTCCTGTTTTAGCCAGTCAAAGAGCGAAACGAGTGCTTTCTCGATCTCTTCCCGTTTATGAAATGGAGGACTGTGTTTCACGACCACTTCAGCCGTAGTCTTGTGACCGACGAACACTTCGCCATCTCGGAAATCTTCCAGAGATTTTTCATCAAGTCCTTCCATAAGTGTTTTATGCAGACTCTTCGTAAGCTCCGTACTAATAGGCGTGTGCTGTTTTTCCAGTAAAAAAATCTTATTCAAGACAGCGAAGTAATTCTTCACTTCCTTTTCTGACTTGGTCGTCGGTAT
>CALRDJ010000021.1 GCA_943354875.1 Candidatus Levybacteria bacterium GW2011_GWA1_37_16
ACGGACTGCATATCTTTTCCATACTTTAACCGTGAAAGCTCTTTAATAAGCTCTGCTACTCGTGGGTTTATGAGCTTCTTCTCAGCTGTCATATCGCGAGTTAAGTCCATCGAAAATGCTGGCACTGGCTCTCCCCCGACTATCGTAGCCACATACGTATTAAAACGCTCGACGTTAATGAGATCCGATTCATTAAAAACGGGCTGGAATTCATGCTGCAGATAATTTGCATCCTGTACGCCGACACGGAAAGAAATACGAGTACCCACGTTACCAAAAATAGCATTTTTGATTTCCTCTTCCATCTGACCGATAAACTGATTAGCCACGATAAGATTTAATTTATATTTACGAGCTTCTGACAAAATCTGGGCGAAATCAGGAGTGGCAAAGTTCTGGAACTCGTCGACATATAGAAAGAAATCTTCGCGCTGATCTTTCGGAATGTCTTGCCTACTCATGGCAGCGACTAAGATCTTAGGCACGAGGACCAGTCCCAAGAAGCTCGAGTTCTCTTCTCCGATTTTTCCTTTCGACAAATTAACGAGTAGGATCTTTTTCTCATCCATAACTTTTCTGAAGTTAAATGCACTATTTGATTGACCGATGATATTCCTGATCATCTTATTCGTAACAAAACGGCCGAACTTCGAAACGATGTAGTCCAAAACTTCTGACTTATGAAAATCAGAGGTCTGTGCGATCTGGTCAGTCCAATACCGGCGAACGATAGGATCCTGAACTTTCGGCAAAAGCTCCTGCACATAGTTTTGGTCAGTCAGTACGCGAACTACCTCTATAAAGGTACTTCCTGGCTCATACATAACCGTTAACATGGCATTTCTGATAGCGTGTTCAAATCTGGGTCCGATAATACCGGTCTGATGCGGATCAAAGAGCTTATACATAAGACCTATTATGGATGACACGACGAAGTGCTTCTGCTCTTCTGTCTCTGCTTCTAGCATATTAAAGCCCATGGGCCTACTCGTATCAGATGGATCAAATAATATAACTTCTTCTGCGCGCTCTGGAGGAATCATAGGTAAAATATCCTCGACTAAGTCTCCATGAGGATCGATAACTGCTAAGCCTTTTCCACTGCGAATATCTTGCATGATCATATCCTTTAAGAATTCTGATTTTCCTGTTCCTGTTTTTCCGATGATATACATATGACGCCGCCGATCATCCTCGCTCATAAATACTGGCTTACTCAGTCCTCGATACGTACTTTTGCCTAAGAACAAACCACTTTCAGGAGTTTGAGCTGGTGCTGGTGCACGCTTGGAGGTAATCCAGAATATGTTTGGCGTGGTAATACTCTTATTTGGAAAATGGAAGATGGTGGCTAGCTCTTCGCTGGATAACACAGAAGTCTGACCTCGCATGGGCATGAAGCGGTAAATAAAATCAGTAACGAACATGTTTTTAAATCGGTGCTTATTCTTACTAAAGGAGTTCAGGCCACTAAACTGGGAGATAGCTGTCGTAATGTTGCTTAAGTGAGCATTTGCAGATTCGGTAGTGGTGGAAGATACTACGATCCTGATAATTACATCAAAACCAGGTTTTCCAATCTTATTCTCTATCTGCTCTAGCTCTTTCGGATCTGCAGAATACTTCGCGGTTTCAGGGTTTGCCTCATTCTTTTTCGTTTTCGAAATATGAGCTCTCCCTTGTTTTTTCCACACAGAATCAGATGGGTTAAATAATACTTGTATGGCCGCTCCCTCCCCTTCTGTCATCTTCGCGAGCACTGAAGAAATAGCAGATAGTGGATCTACGGCCAGATCCTTATATACTTTTATCGGCAAATAATTTGCCCCTTTTAATTTCATGGAGGCGAATGCTACTTTCCCTTCTGGAGAGAAGATATTATATTCGTTTCCAATTGTATGGCCCTTTTTATCATTTTCTTTCTCTATGACTTCGAGGATTTCTGCATCAGGATACGCACCGTTAATTTGTTTTTCTACCAAATCTCGCAACTTAGCAGGTACATGAATATAAAACCGTATATCTCCCGGACGTCCTACAATTTCAAACGAAATATGAGGCTGAGTCTTGAGCCATAAAAATCGTCCACCTTTTCGGAGCGAAGCAAATGATGCAAACATCTGCTCGGCTGCATCTATCTTAATCTCATTATCTCGTGGCACTGCTACCTGAAGAAGTACTGAGTTAATAGACTCCTGCATCCGGTTGCGATGACGATACCAGAGAATGAGCACATATCCCATCGCGTAAAACCCGACGATAAGAATCGCAGAGATTACAAGTCCCAAGAGGAACATGTAAAACAGGTTGATAAGGTTTTCAACGGTGATATTTAGTTCAGGAATCATGATGTCCTCCTGTTATTTTTTTATGCAATGTGACGAGATGCTTGACGATAAGCATTCCCAGCCACTTTTTCGAACTCGCTACCGGTTCGTTTTTGACCGCATCCACAGCCTCCTCAGGTGTCATAGGCAGCTTAACAACACCAGAGGGCTGCGTCGGATGAAGAAGCGAGGCTCCTGATGCCCGCATCCCTGTCCGGTGATCTTCGATAGTCAAGCTAGGATGTTCTAGAACAGTTTCTACTCCCGCTGCTTTTACTTCAGGACTGATAACTGGCTCCTGCTCCGCCGGCTGCATAATTTCAGTCATTTCAGTAGCAGTAATCACCGGCTGATGCTCTTTCGAGGGAATTGAAACAGGCTGTACCTGCGCTACTGGAACTGATTGCGCAACTGCGACAGTCGGAGAAACAACTGGCTGTACCGGCTCAGGTACTACTTGAGGATCCTTCGCACGCGACGTATTTGGGGCAGAGTCGTCCATACTCAAATGATAGCATTATTTCCCTCAAATTAACACACCGCTCCACCCTGTTTCGCAAACTCTTCTTTCGTCAAACGACAACCCGGACACTGATTCCCTACCGGCTCCTTTGTCTCGTAGTGACACTTCGGACATTCAAATCCCTCATCGTCCTCCAATGCCTTTTTCAAGTCTGCATATTTATGCAAGACGTTGCTACTCTTAATTTCTCCAGTCTTTCCACAACTCCCTGCCACTTCTGGCGCCTTCTGCTTTCCGTATATATCTACCATCTGGACAATGCTCATCGTTCTCTTATCAGCCATATATATAACTCCTTTCTGCTCTCCTGCCTCATACCTCTTCTTTAGATCAAGTGCGTAATTCTCCAATGCATTAAATGCTTGAATTTTTTCGTCTTTCGTGCCAAATTTTATGTATCTCGTCAGCTCACCGATCATCGGGTCCATTTTCTGGATTACTTTCTGGAACACATCATCTTTTCCTTTTCCTAACTTTCCTGAAAATGCAGCGCCGATAACTTTATCGATAAGCTCATTGCTCATCGTATTGCGAGTTAACTGGGGAGATTTCAGCAGATCCTCAGGAGTATATGCATCTACTGATATTCCCGATAAAAGAGAAAGAGCTTTATTGTATGGCGCCATATCTCTTCTCTCCTGCTCTACTCGAATAGCAGTCATGGCGACAGTTGCAGTATCTTGAGAAGTCTTATGAACATCGCCTGAAAATATAAATCCGTAATCACCGTATCCTTGATCTTTCGGACCTGGTGGACTTCCCCAAAAAATTCGTGCTTTTTCTCCAGGATTAAGTGTCGCAATTTGTTCATCCAAACTTTTAATCCCCAAATCTTCAGCAATCTCTCGATGCACGGGAAGATTTCTCGCTTTTCTTTCTTCTATTGCACGACTCGTTTTCTCCTGCATGAGTTCTTTTTTCCTATCATCACGCAGTCCCAGTACTCCATCTGCACCTCTGGAAAATTCCAAATTATAATTAAACTTCTGCAATTCAAACCGGTATTCACCCAGATATGAAACGATTTCGTCACGAAGTTGCGCATCCAGCGTCGTTTTCTCATATTCCAAGTTAAATGCCTGAGATCCTACAATTTCTTTAGGAATTTTTAGTGCGATATTTTCTTTTCTCATATCTATCCTTACTTGTGGTGAGCTTGTCGAACCATAAAAAAACTCCTCGTTTCCGAGGAGCACAAAACATATTGCTTCTCGCTCGGAAGTCTTCTATTGGTCTGGCTTTACAGTTGCGGCACAGCGTGGAATTCTTGCTTCGATTCTGTCAAATCGAGGCGAGTCACCACATTCTCTTTATTTTTTCCAGATATTTTCTTTTTGTTTTTCCCGGTGATTTACAAATCTGGCCATCGTAAAAAGCAGATCTGACATGCGATTGAAGTATTTAATTATGTGGTTATCCACTGCTTCTGTCTGAGCTAGCTCTACAATTCTTCGCTCCACTCGCCTACACAGCGTCCTGCTCATGTGCAATAGTGCCCCTACCTCTCCTCCACCAGGAAGAATAAAGTTTTTGAGCTCTGGCATTTTGACTGTCATCTCATCGATGAGCTTTTCAAAATCCAATACTCTCTCATCTAAGTACAGTAATGGTTTTGCTTCCAAATTCGCGAGAGTAGAACCGATATCGAGTAAATCGTTTTGAATCTTCACTAATTCATCTCGAGTTTTTCTCAAACTTTTAACTTTGAACTTTGAACTTTCAATTCTCGCTATTATCAAACCTATGAGCGAATCCAACTCGTCCACCGTGCCATACGTATCGACTCTAAGTGAGTATTTTGGTACGCGTTTTCCACCAAATAGGGATGTCTCTCCCTTGTCTCCTTTTCGGGTATAAATTGGCATAAAAAAATCCTTCTTTTTACCCTGAGTTTATCGTAGGGTCTCGAGAAGGACGACAGGAGTACCTTGCTCGAGGGTTAGTCATTGTATGGTTTTCTGTATATACAGTAGCGGCACTTCGGTTGAATTACACAACCTTTGCCCACACAACGAATTATCATCTACTTAACATTCTGAGTATCCACAACTATAGCATTTCTTACAGCCTTCTTCATAGGCAAATGTACCGGATCCACACTCAGGGCAAATATCGAAAAGACTGGTGGTCGACTGAGAGACAGTAGACATACTGGCTTCTACAACTGCTGGCACTACCTCTACTGAGCTACTTGCGGTATCAATGGCAAGTTGCTGAAGCATTACTGTCTCCTCCTGGTCTGCTTTTACTACACCGTTACTGTGACCATTCAAACCATTTCCATTCGCATGACCATTCGTCGCGGGCACTGCTACCATAGGCAACGTCTTCTTGTCCTCCACCATACCATTCACTTTAAATTCGCAGTGCTTAGCTAAAATTTTCGCTACTGCATCAGGAAGAGATCTGACGCGATTCTCGCCAAATCCGATACTCCTGCTTCCTCCGATTCCGGAAAGCTCTGCTACGACACGACGCATGCGCTCCCTAGCCGGCACCGGACTCGATAACCGAAGCAGTGATGAAATCATGCGACCCAATCCATCTGCCATCGCAGCCACATCAGATCCTGATTTTCCGTTATTGATAAACACTTCAAATGGCTCGCCATTTAGGTCATGATTCACCGTAATATACGTTTTACCTATCGGGGTATCAGTCATGTACGTCACTCCCTCAACCATCAGAGGCCTCGGAACTACAGGGGTTGCGGGAATAACTACTGGTGCTACTTTTTCCTCTTTCTTTTCTTCAATACGTTCCAAAACTCCCTGACGTGATCCGTCACGCATGTAGGTGACACCCTTAAGCCCCATATCGTATGCTGCCATATAGAGCTCTTGGACCGCAGCGACTGTGTGAGAATTTGGCGCATTGACCGTCTTAGAAATGGATGAGTCGATATATTCCTGTGCTATAGCTTGAACTTTCGTATGCTCCATCGGCGTTAAGTCATTTGCAGACACGAAATATGCTGGTCTCGTTTCGCCTGGATGCTCCAGTAACCATGTATCAAGCAATGGATGATTCACTATGTCTTGTCCACCTCTCCATGTTCGCTTAAAGGTAAATTCGTACACTGGTTCTATGCCAGATGATACTCCTGCTACTAAGCTCGTCGTACCAGTGGGAGCGATAGTGAGTATTACTGCATTGCGGATTCCCTGCTTCGCGATTTTTTCCTGTAACCTCTTTGGTAACTGCTGAATGTGATATCCCTGCAGATATTTGTTTTTGTTAAATTTCGGAAATGCGCCTTTTTCTTTCGCGAGATCAGACGATGCATCATAGGCGCTATCGCGCAAAGTCTCAAAGATTTTCCGAACGACCGGCAGTGACTCTTCCGAGCCATAGCGAAGCTTCATCTTAATAAGAGCATCAGCAATACCCATGATACCCAAGCCTGTGCGGCGGATATCTTTCGCACATTTCTCATTTTCTTTAAAGAAATAATAGGTATCATCGATGACATTATCCAAGAGGCGCATCGCTACTTTTACATCTTTACTAAAGTTCTCGTAATCAAACTCGCCTTCCCTCACATACGCTGAAAGATTCATGGCACCGAGATTGCAGACAGCCCATGCACCAAGTGGTTGTTCTCCGCATGGATTGGTAGCGAGTAGTTTTTCAAAATACCAGGTATTGCTTCTTTTGTTAGATCTTTCTAAGAAGTGGAGTCCTGGCTCAGCAGATCTCCATGCTGCGGTGCAGATGAGATTCCATAGCTCTTTTGCCTTTACTGTTTTATACACTTTTACTGTTCCGCCCAGAGCTTTCCAGCCGATAATATCTCCATCCCATTTCTTTTCATACAGCGGGTCGTCAATATCAGGATACATAAGATCCCAATCTTTATCTTCTTTTACTGCCTGCATGAATGCGTCAGAAACACATACGGAGAGATTAGCGCCATTGATCTTACTCAAATCCTGCTTAACGGTTATAAACTCCTCGATGTCTGGATGCCAATCCCACAGCATAAGCATCGTCGCACCGCGACGAGTACCACCCTGCTGAACGACATCATGCGTAGCATACGAGAAAAGTCCTGCCCACGTAACTGGACCAGAGGACGTACCATTTACTTTTCGCACTCGTGCACCACGAGGTCTGAGTGAGGAAAGATTCAAACCAACTCCACCGGAACGAGATTGGATCTCCACTAGTTGTTTAAGTGATTCCAAAATCCCCCCGCGAGAATCTTTCGGAGATGGGATAACAAAACAATTAAAATACGTGACTTGATAATCTGTTCCAGCTCCCGAGAGAATACGACCACCCGGAACGAATTTAAAGTCAGACATAACACTATAAAACGCCTCTTCCCATTTCTTCTGATCTTTAGGCTTTTCTTGCTTTGCGATCCCCCGCGCCACACGACGCCACATAACATCGGGCGTTTGTTCTGTCGGAACACCTTCCACATCTTTTAGTGAATATCTATCTAAAAATACTTTTTGTCGTACGCCGTCTAATTGCATAGCTTTCTCTCTCTGTCATCCTGAACTTGTTTCAGGATCTCAGTCAATCAACCGTTTTACTTCTTTTTCAAAATCTTCTACATCTACAAATCTTCTAAATACACTGGAAAATCTAATATATGCTACTTTATCAATTTTTTTAAGTCTCGTTGCGACCAATTCTCCTATCTTCTTGCTCTCTACCTCTACTGAATCTGCGTTTCGCAGCTCTCTCTCTACTTCTGTAACTATTCGCTCAATTTCATCGACAGGAACTATGGTTTTTTCGCAAGCCCTGAGTAGTCCATTTCGTAACTTCTCACGACTATATTGCTCCCTCTTTCCGTCTTTTTTTATAACTACTAAATTAACCGTTTCTATGCGCTCGTATGTAGTAAATCGCTTGTCGCATTGCAGACATGATCTTCTTCTTCTGATAGTTTCCAGATCTTCACTATCGCGAGTTTCCATAACTTCTGTTTCTTTACTACCGCAGTAAGGACATTTCATAATTACTAATTTAAGTATCTATACTATTGAGTTTTTTAAGGTTCGTACTGCCTCTAGTCGAGACAAGCACCATATCTAGTGCTTCATCGATGATATGGCACTACATAAGCTCTGTCAACTAATACTATATATATCAAAAAGAGTCAGAGGGTTGTTTTAGCTTCGGTTCTTTTTTGTAAGAAAAACGAACAAAAGAGTTGATTAAAAAAAGAGCTCGTTCCGGACGTTTCTGTCGCTATTTCGGGCTTAACTTACTTACCTTTCCCTGAAGACTAACCGCGCGCTTATCCAAAAGCTCGAGTCCCGACTGATATTCTTTCGGCATTCCATCCCGAAGAGTATCGATAACTTGCTTGTGTTTCTCCAGTGATAATACCATCTTATCTATGATATATTGGACATCTTGCCCCTGACGCTTCCCCTCTTCTACCTTTCCCACAGCCTCTTCAAAATAATTTTCTCCTTTAGAAATAGTCGTAACGATAAGTGAATATTTCTTCTTCTGATATAAATATAGCCCTGCATTCAACCTCTTATCTGATTCACGAAGACTAAACTCCGCTTTTTTCGCTGGATCAGAGATGAGAAAACTGACCAATTTATCACGAGTGGCTTTCAGCAGATACAAAGGACTGTCAGGTAATACACCTGGATACGGAAGCTGATATTCATTCGTCGCAAATATCGTGGGAGAAAGATTGGTCTCAGAAGGAATAGCTGTAGTGGTGGCCTGCTCAGTACCAAAAGCTATTTTCACCACACTCACCTGAACAGATATAAAGATTATGAAAAAAGACAGTATCCAAATAGGAGTTCTCATCTTACGTATGTCAGTTTTACCACACTCAGAATTGTATGACAAGTGCCAAAGCTAACGAGTAGTTCGAAGGTCTAAAGACGTAGCTAAAAGGATGGGTCTTTCTTTGGATAACACTAAACCAGCTCTCTCACGAAGATAATCCGAAAATATTTGAGCTACCGCAGCTCGCATCGCAGATTCACGCTGAAGATGAGTAAAACTAGCTTCTACAACACTTCTAATCGTCATATCGCTCTCTCTAAATATTGCAAGCTCACGGGCATCATCTTTTCCTAAAGCAGGTCCGATATAGTCAACTACTCCCTTTACTTCTTTCCCTCGATGTTGCCAGGAAGCTTCCAGCTCAGCAGAAATCCCCAAGTAATTCCATTTGGAATCAACTACATCTTTCGATAAAAATGCTGTTGCTATTGATTGCAATTTTCCTGCTTTGTTTAATTTTCCTACCATGAGAAAATGATCTCCGCTTACCGCGCGTATCGCATGCCCTTCATTTCCCAGTGCATGAACCAATGCCTGCTGTACTGGATGTAGTGAGCTAACCCGCTCTACTTCTCCAGACACAAATTCTCCATGCAACTTTCTCACTACGCCTCTTATTTGATCTACCACCATAAGCCCTGTACCATCCATCGCGTCTACTGGCTCTGGATGACGATTTCGCTCAGCACCCCCTGATATCGTGCGACCCAACCTCACCAACGGTTCGCGCACACTTACTGAATGGCCCACGGGATCTGCACTTCTTTTCGCTCTCACATGAATACTCTCATAGGGAACAGGGCGAGACAGCTGTCCAGCTTCATCAGCAACACCTCTTACGCCAATTTCCATATCTGAATTAACTTGATTTAATAACTGGCTTTCCCATGACATCCCATCAGACACATACATACCAACATGTGATATCTGAGATCTCTCTAGATCCAAGAGTGTCGCTACGATTGGTGCGTGCTGCAGGATAGCATCACTCGGTAAAACGAATTCCGACTCTCGAACGTCTTGTCCACGACCAGGACTATTCGCAGGAACCATGGAGAGTATTTGTCGCATTCCCTTAGAGACTGCTATCGCTTCTGATTCGTCAATTTGAACTGGTTCAGTATGAGGCGCATATCGAAATTTTACTTCGCCCAGATCAGCGGGTGGCAACCCAGGCCCTTGAGCAGCTCGAGGCTGTCCTATTCCAAGTCGTCTTTTCGCATCTTCAATTATGCCCATACTACGGAAGTTTATACACGAGTTGCTAGTTTCTGTCAATAAACAGGACTACGAAGACTGATATTTTATTCCGTCCAGAGCCAAGCCGAGTGCTGCTTCTTGGTTATTGCGATAGGTGTTAATAACCAAATCGTAGTACTTACTATCCCAATTTACCCATTCAGAATTATCCGGCGAGTAGAGTCGACGCCATTTCACTAGGTTTGCGGTCTCACGCTCGATAACTTCTTTTTTCGCCTCATCAACTGAAATACCTTTTCTATTCACTAGTCTATCTATACGGATCTCGGGCTTATCTGCTCCATCTTCTTCGCAGATAAGTAGAATCTTAAACACTCCCTCTATCCCCTGCGCATCAAATCCTGCGAGATGACTCTGGATAATCATATGTGAATCATTTTTAAGAATATTCTTTACTTTTTCCTCATATTGAAGGTCGAGATCATCTGGTCTATCTCCCACCTGAATCTCTGTTAATTTCAATTCATTGTGGATTTTCTCAAAGAGCGCACCGCCCTCTAGCAGCTCCCAACCCAGTTTCTCTGCCAAACCATTTGCCAGAGTCGTTTGCCCAGAGCCAATTCTTCCTGAAACGGTGATATTGCGAATATGTGGTACATCAACTGGCGTATTCATAAAAGAAATCCCAACTCACAAATACGATTTGCTCATTGGGCATTAAAAAGATCTGACAATTGTATCAGTTTTCTCCAACCATTAACACTTCCTCCACTAACCTATTTGCATAGCCATATTCGTTATCATACCAAGCGATAACTTTAACCATATTTCCTCCGATAACCTGCGTCAAAGATAAGTCAATAATGGCGGAATGAGAATCACCGATAACATCACTGGAAACGAGCGGGTCGTTCGTCGCCCGTAAGATTCCTCTATATTCATCTTTTTGGGATGCCTGCTCAAATGCAGCATTTACTTCATCTTTCGTCACGTCCTTTTTAAGTAAAAATGTGAAATCAGACAGAGATCCGGTAATCACGGGAACCCGCACAGCGAGTCCACCAAGTGCATCGGAAAGCTCTGGCATAGCTTTGGCTGCGGCAGACGTCGCACCGGTTGTCGTCGGGATGATATTTTGTCCTGCTGCGCGTGCACGTCTGTAATCTGCATGACCACTGTCTTGGAGTTTCTGGTCTGAAGTATACGCATGAATGGTCGTCATCATGGCCTTCTCGATACCAAAGGCATTGTGCATAACTTGAGCCACCGGAGTAATACAATTTGTCGTACATGACGCATTACTAATTAACTGTCCACCCACATAATCTTTCTCATTTACCGACAATACGACAGTCTGGATATTCCCCTCTTTTGCTGGAGCTGAGAGGACTACTTTTTTCGCTCCTGCCTGTAAATGCGAATTCAGTTTCTCTTCAGATCTTAAATGCCCCGTGGATTCGATAACCACATCTACCTTCAAGCTTTTCCACGGCAACACGCTAGCATCTTTTTCTGCGAAAATGGGAATCTTTTGCTCATCGATGACGAAATGCCCAGTATTTAAAAAGTCTTGAAAGTGAGGACGTTCCTTTTCTCCCTCTGGTGAGACCGCATGCTTCTCTGACGGCTCTATAGAAAGACTATGTCCACGAAGTGGTCCATATGCGCTATCGTATTTGAGCAGATACAGCCATCCCTGTAAATCAGTGGTAGATCCTGTATTGATACCGACTACTTCGATTCGATCACTATATTTCTCAAGTATTATCCGGTGTGCTACTCGACCGATGCGTCCGTATCCATTTATCGCCACTCGTACCATATTCTCAGTATATACGGGAGGTTCTCAGTGAATCAAGGGGCGGAATACTTAAGTTCGGAGAACTTCAAGGCCGGGGAGGTTTTCACCAGAGAGAAATGCGAGCATAGCGCCACCACCAGTTGAAACGAAATCAAACTTATCTGTCAAACCCATGCGCTGAATAAACTCCACCGTATCTCCTCCACCTACTACTTTATATGCACTACTTTTCGCAATGCCCTGAGCTAAAAGCACCGTCCCCTTCGAACTCTCATCAAAATTTAACTCTGAACTTTTAATTTTGAATTTTGAATTAATGACTCCCATTGGTCCGTTCCATACCACTGTCGCACAAGAGTTAATAATAGATAAGAACTTCTCTATGCTCTCCTCTGTCACGTCCGTTCCTTCTGCGTTCAATGTTCCCACTAATACTTTTGGATTAATATCTGAATTACGATATTCACTTGCTATCTTTCCACCGACAAGCACATGGTCTGCAATCTTTTCCATGGTAGTTATAAGAGGCAATTTCGTTTCCATCTTTGCCCCTCCGATAACGACCACCATGGGTCGCTTCGGATTGTTCAATAATCCATCCAAAACCGATACTTCTTCCTGTAATCTCACCCCAGCAAAGTGAGGTAGCAATGTAGCAATCCCAACAACTGAGCAATGCTCTCTATGGCTTACCGCAAAGGAATCATTCGTATATACCTGGCCTAGTTTAGCAAGCTGTATCGCAAATTCTGGGTCATTTTTCTCCTCACCTGAATAAAACCTAAGGTTCTCCAAGACTGAGACATTCTCATGCAGTTTCCATCCATCGAAATCCCCAAACTTTATAACTTCTAACTTCTCACTACCAACTCGTAACTTTTCTGCAAACCACTTCGCCACTGGCGCTAAACTCAGTGCTGAAACGACTTCTCCATCCGGTCTTCCGAGGTGTCCGAGGATTACTATCTTACCCCCGCGATCCAGAACACTTGCCACAGTTGCGAGTCCAGCTTTTAACCGAGAGTCATCTGTGATTTGTCCATTTTCCACTGGCACATCGGTATCTAAGCGAACCAAAACAGTTTTATTCTCTACATCTGCTGTTCGAATATCAGGAAGCATCATACAAACATTCTACCAAAAAAGTATAAAGTATTTTGTATTAAGTATTTAGTATAAATTTCACGTCTGTGAGCTGCGAAAGATGTCATATCTGTTCCCTCATGCGTCAGAACAAAGGGCGTTAAGAAAATCTGAAGGAGTTGTCAGGGGGAATCCAGCGAACTGCTGAAGGGGGAGGACAATCCCCCGATTAACGACTGAAGATTTTTAGACCGACTTCGTAGCAAGAGAGTTTTGTGTTACTTTTGCGGGAAAAGTAACGAAATAAAATAAATATGTTCTCGACCTGCCTCGCGGCAAGGCGGGCAAGCTCGAACAATAAAGAGATTCCGAGGGATTAGTCCGAGAATTCTTGACTGAACATTTGGCCGTATACTCCCCCATCCATAACTCCTATCCCCACTTTTCGAAAGTTTTGAGAGAGAATATTTGCCTTATGTCCTGGACTATCCATAAGCCCTTTCATCGCTAATTCCACATTTGGTGCAAATGCAAGGTTTTCACCGGTAAAATTATAATCAATACTTGCCTTACTCAGTCGATCAGAGGGAGATGCTCCTTCTGGAGTAAAGTGAGAAAAGTAACCACGCTGCAACATATCTTTGGAGTGTGAACGCGCAGCATCTCGCAACTGAGTGTCTGGATCAACTGGAGATATTCCACGATTTTCACGCTCTCTATTGATGAGTACGAGCATTTCCTCTTCTGCTTTTTCGTCAGGTATCGGATTTGCTACACGCAAACGCAAGTCAATGACCTCATCGCCCTCAGGTTTTACGGTTAAAAAATTCAGTGTTTCATACAAAGCCCCACCAAAAATAGAAGACAATTTTTTTTCTATTTCATGCGTATTAACCACCAGATTATTTCCAAATCGAGATGAAGTAACCGATTGCCTTAGGTACGCAGAGAACGGCAGCGCCATAACAGTAGTTAGAAAAAACGCTAGTAAAATATATGATGAAGCAAACCCAGGAAATACTCCGAACATCCGATTTATTGACTCCATATATGCAATCCCCACCTTTCTCTCCCCTGTGCGGAAAAAAAGTGTTTGGGTCAGAATAAATACTTTTCTCATGACTATGGAGAGAGTAAGTTCGCTAAGCGCTGCTACCATGAAAAATGCTACAGCATTCGCTAGTCCTACTGAGATAGCTAAGTTACCGATAAGCAATCCACCGACCAGACCATAAAACTTAAGTCCGAGAAGAAACGATACAACAAAGGTAAATAAATCAAAAACTGAGGCGAAAAATCCTATCTCAAATCCCTCAATCGTGTAAAAAAGGAAAACGACGATAATAACGATATCAAGCCAGTTAAGTCCTAAATTTGCAATCGACAGAGAATGCAAAAAGATTTGTATTTCAGCCACAAATATATTATATACACAAACACCCCTAAGTTGTCAGAAAAACCACTCTCGTGATACTATAAGCACATGGCAAAGCTTCGTTCGTATCTCCGTATCCTTAAGGGGATAAGCATTCTCCATTGGAAATTCATAGCTATTATAGGAATTGTGATCGTAGCGTTGTATGTTTTTATCCTCAGAGATCTTCCATCTCCTGCCATTTTAGGAAATTCTTCATACCCACAATCCACACAGATATTTGACCGTAATGATGTTCTCCTCTATACGATTTATGGTGACAGAAACCAAACCTTTGTTCCGCTGTCCCAAATCCCCGTAAATCTACAAAAAGCCACCATTGCCATAGAGGACAAAGACTTTTATATACATGGTGCTATAGATCTGCGTGGTATCGCGCGTGCTGCCGTCTCAACTCTTTTCTATAATCAAGTTCAAGGAGGATCTACGCTTACCCAACAACTGGTAAAAAACAGCTTGCTTACTCAGGAGCGCACACTCACCCGAAAAGCGAAAGAAGTACTCCTCGCATTTGCTACGGAAATCGTGTATCCGAAAAACAGAATTTTAGAGATGTATTTAAATCAATCTCCATATGGGGGAACCGCATGGGGAGTAGAGGCAGCATCGCAATCATATTTTAATAAACATGTGTCTGAATTGACCCTGTCTGAAAGCGCATTCATGGCTGGACTTCCAGAATCACCAACCACCTACTCTCCCTTTGGGGCGCACCCGGAACTGGCGAAGACACGACAGGAGTTGGTACTGCAAAAAATGTATGAACAAAAATATATTACGAAAAAAGAACGCGATGATGCGATAGCTCAACAACTCAAATTCCAAAAAGTATCAGATGTTATAAAGGCACCTCACTTCGTACTCTATATAAAAGAGCTACTTGGTAAAAAATATGGCGTTGATGTAGTCGAACAAGGAGGACTAAAAGTAAAAACCACGCTAGACATATCTGTCCAAACCTTTGCTCAGGACGCAGTCGCTACTGAGGTCGCAAAACTAAAACGAGGCCACGTAACGAACGGAGCGGCGCTGGTCACTATTCCTGGTACTGGTGAGATCCTCGCTATGGTAGGTAGCTATGATTATTTTGATACGGAGAACGATGGAAACGTAAACTTAACCACTGCCTACCGCCAGCCAGGATCTTCCATAAAACCTATTAACTATGCGCTCGGCCTCATTCATGGATATACCGCAGCTACCCCATTTATAGATCAACCCATCTGCTTTCCTAACCCCGGCCAGGCTCCCTATTGTCCGAAAAACTACGATGGGAGATGGCATGGAGTGGTCCAAATGCGCCAAGCCCTTGGTAACTCATATAACATCCCTGCTGTTAAAATGCTAAAACTCAATGGCGTACAATCTATGGTGGACACAGCTCAGCTTATGGGACTATCCACCATTAAAGATGCAGACCGATACGGCCTCTCTCTCACCCTTGGTGGAGGCGAAGTTACCATGATGGACATGGCTACCGCATTTGGCGTATTTGCCAACCAAGGATATCGCATAGACCTTCACCCGATCTTAAAAATCACAAACAGCAAAGGAAAAGTACTAGAAGAATACACGCCACCACTCTCACCTATATTTGGGAAAAAAGTATTACCACCAAACGTGACCTTCATCATGTCACATATGCTATCTGATAACGATGCTCGCCAACCCAGCTTCGGACCTACTTCAGAACTCAGACTCACCAATAAGTTCGTCTCGGTGAAAACAGGCACGACGAACGACTTTCGCGATAACTGGACAATCGGCTACACTCCTCAATATCTGGTAACTGCATGGGTAGGAAATAATGACAATACCCCCATGGGGAGCGTAGCCTCAGGCGTAACCGGCGCAGCACCCATCTGGAATGAGATAATGTCGCACTTACTCGAGGGTAAAACAGTCTTAGCACCGAAGCAACCTGATACGGTCATAGGAAAGGTAGTCTGTGCCACCTCAGGGCTCCTTCCAGCGAATGATTGCCCTACTCGCTACGAATACTTCATAAAAGGAACTGAGCCTAAAATTACTGATCCAGGAAAACAAAAGGTTTTTGTCGATAAAAACACCAAAGAACTAGCCAAGCCTGGTCAAACAGATAACGTAGAAGAGCAGGAGCGCATCATGGTAACCGATCCTACCGGCGAGCGATACTGCGTAGATTGCGCTCATCCAGAGCTAGCCACGCCTACCCCAACCCCGTAATACGCTAAAAACGAACACAGTAAACTCCGTATTGATCTTAACCGATAAAATAGGGTATAATGCAGGTCACTCTTTGGTCTTATAGTTATTACCTGGAGCCGTGAAAGCTCTTCTATATGAAACTTGTAGTTAATGCAATTATAATTCTATTACTCGGTCTTATTAAGATAGGAGATACTGTTCTTTTCGTATTTTACGCTATAGCTCGCCTCCTTCAGGTAGTTTTTCGATTTTTGAGATCAGTTATTACCGAGACTACCCAGTTTATCCGCTCTGCTAGTACAGCCCTCAAGCGTCTGGCCATATCTGTGCTTCACTTTTCTCAGAAACTTCCTACCGCCTTATCGAGCCGTATTCACGTACGAAAACCTCAATTTTCACTCGCTAACCCGATAGCATACTCCAAATCATTCCTCCGAAGAAAGCCAGGACGTCCGAAAAAACAATATGAAGTACAAAAAACTATCGTAGTTAGTAGGTTTCCATTCTTTTCGAAGCTAAAATATTTCATCGGAGGCACGATGTTTTCTTCAGTTTTTATCTTTCTCCCTCTTCTCTTTTTTATTTT
>CALRDJ010000022.1 GCA_943354875.1 Candidatus Levybacteria bacterium GW2011_GWA1_37_16
CTACAGATATTGGAGATATAGTACCTGCTTCTAAAAATTCTCTTGATACATGAATGTAATTCCCTAATCCTCCTACTAAACGCATAAATGGTAAAAACCATAGTAAAAAAAAGAAAATGAAGCTCATAATCGCTTTAATTTTTTCTTTACTACCTAGATGGTAAAATCCATATAAAAATATTAGAGTAATAAATGGCACTTCTTGCGGTCTAAATGCAATAGCAAAAGAAAAAGTTAAACCCAAAAAAATTCCGTACTTTTTTTTTCGAAATACAATTACATATACTACTCCACCAAGAGCTGCAGAAATTACTGGAATAGCTAAATATGGGTAAGCTGTAATTCCAAAAAAATAAAAGGTCGTTCCAGAAAGAAATAGTATTGTAGCTATAATACCTACACTTCTATTGAATAATGCTTTTCCTATTAAATAAAAGACTATTGCTCCTAATCCACTAAAAAGAACATTTAAGAATAAAATAGCATTGTGTGGGTCGTTAGTTAAAAAATATGCTGCCCTTCCCATAGCTATATAAAGAGGATATCCTGGGGGGGCTGGTGTTTGCTGTTCTAGGGAATATCTTATAATTGCAATACTATATTGCGGACCATCCCAATGAGATTGCATCTGCTCTAAGAATGGTATTCTCGATAGGACACCAATTACAAAAACAAATGCTATGATAATTAAATCTTTCTTATTCATAATTTCTCAATAATTGATATAATTATGCATTATTACCTGCGTCAACGCAATAAAAAATGATGAAAATGACTCATTATATATCTTGTCCATTGTGCCAAAATAATGATTTTTCCATATTACATCTTTCAACATTAATAAAAAGCGACTTTGATCCAAAAATTATTAAAAATAATTTAAAAAATACACTTGACGACTTTACAAAACATAGTCAGGTTGTGAAATGTAACCATTGCGATTTAGTTTACTCAAACCCTCAAGAATCATTCTCTACTCTTCTGAGTGGATATAAGGATGTTGTAGATGAAGAATATCTCAAGACAGAAACATTTAGAAAAGTTCTTTTAACACAACACTTAAATATGATAGAGCGATATAAAAAATCTGGAAAGTTACTTGATATAGGATGTTTTGTCGGTTATTTTATACAACTAGCTAAAATAAAAAAATGGAACGCTGTGGGCATAGAACCATCGAAATGGGCTCGATCTATTGCGAAAGATAGAGGATTAACAATAATTGGAACTAATATTGAAACCACACTATTGAAAAAGAATACGTATGATGTCATAACTCTTTGGGATGTCATAGAACACTTGCCAAATCCTCGAAATATTATTAAAAAAATTCATGGTCTACTTAAATCTGATGGAATTGTAGCTATAGGAACACCAAATATTGAAAGTGTTTTTGCAAAAATATTAAAATCTAAAAACCCATATCTAATCCGTATGCATCTTTTGTTTTTTTCTCCGTATACTCTCAAAAAGCTCCTTCAGGAAGAGGGTTTTGAAGTTATTTTCAAAACAACCTATGGAAGAGTTTTTCCTCTTTATTATTTTTTTGATAGATTAGGTTTAAAATATAAAATATTTAATTCTTTTAATAATTATCTTGCAAAAATTCCAAAACTAAAGAATATTCCAATTACATTAAATTTAAGAGATTCCTTTACTATGATTGCTCGAAAAATACCAAATAATGAAAGTGGAAAAAAACCTTTTATTACGATAATTATTACTGCATATAATGAAGAAGAGACTATTAAGAAAATTATAAAAGACACACAAAAATATACATCGCAATATACTAAGGAAATTATAGTTATTGACGATGCATCGGAAGATAATACTAAATTAATTGCAGAAAAATCTGGTGCAGATAAAGTTATTAGTCACAAAAAAAATATAGGAAAGGGAGGAGCATTTAAAACAGGAATTATACACAGCAAAGGAGATTATATAATACAAATTGATGCTGACTACCAATTCCTTCCAAAGGAGATACCTAAGCTAGTTCGCTATCTACAAATAGGATATGACGTTGTTCTGGGTACAAGATACGAAAATGAATCAAATATAGAAGACGAGTCTGTGAATCACATAAGGCTTTATGGAAGCTATTTCTTGTCTTTTGCTACTTCATTTTTTGCTGATATCCACGTGACTGATGTTATGGCAGGATTTAAAGGATTCAAAAAAAACGTCTTTACTAATATAGATATACAGACAAATCATTTTGGATACGAAGCAGAAGTTGTAATCAAAGCCGCCAAGAAGAAGTATAAAATTATAAATGTACCTATATCATACAGAAGAAGAATGTCTGGAAAATCCAGTCTGATACCTTTTAAACATGGATTTTTGGTGTTAGGTACCATTATTAAAACTGCTTTTGATTGATTTTATATATATCTACATCAGGAGTTTTCTCAATTAGGTAATAATTGTTTTCGATAAATCTCCAAACCTCAGGCAATCTCACCTTATTGCTTACCTCATCCACATCCCATGCCTTATGGCTTTTAATTATTAACGTTGGTGGATAAGAAATAAAAGAACTCAAAATTTCTAGTCGTTTTTCTCGAGAACTAGCTAGAAATGGAAGATCATAGCGAGTTGGATTCATACGACTCGTAAACATATACACCATGGGTTCATTGTCGAAGACAAATATAGTATCAGATGGTGAAGAATTTGATTCTATAAGTTTTTTAACATGTTCGACATAGCCTATTTGACTAGCGGCTGGTTGAGTAAAATATAACTGCAGATTTTTTGTGATTTCAATTCTATAAATGGTTATCAACCGAACTATGAATAGCAAAATAAGCACCATGAGAACTAAAAATACTTTTCGATCAAAAATCTTATTTTTTTTACTATGTGGACTGTTCCATAATTTTTCTACTATCACACCCCCTACTATAAACGCAGGGGATATGACAAAAAACAGATGACCTATTCCTGATCGACTTAATAAAATTGGATATAGGAATAATCCATATAAAAACATCAACCATAATTCCATATCCTGACTTGAAAGCTGTCTCAGAACTAATTTTTTTAGGAAAAAATACAAAACCCCGACATAGAATACTAATAGCCAGTACACCATCAACTCTTTTGATAATAAAAACTTTATCCATTCGAAAATATTCATAGAGTTTGGAGCTAACTTTATGACATTTGGAAAATTTTGCCCATTAGGAACTTCTACCCCTGAAAAAGATGAAAATACATCGACCGTAGTAGTGATATATGACTCCAACCACCCCTCAGCTCTTGCCCAAGTAGAGAATAAACCGAAAGCAACTAATAGCCCAATCCCAAGACTAAGCAATTCTTTATACGCGCTTTTCGATTGAATACTACGAAAGACTGACATCAGAAAACAAATAAGCCCAACGACAATTCCTATATCAGGACTGATAAGAAATGTTACTCCTATTGCAGCCCCAGTGAAACCAAATAGATACGGTCTCTCTTTTCTAACAGCTAGTGAGTATAAAAATAACACTACGTATCCTGCCCCTTGTCGGAGACTTATAACAGGAAATAGTAACAATAAGATAATAACCAACCAGCGGATTTTTCGAGAAACTCGCAGTTGGTTCATGCATATATATGCTGCGATTATTCCTAATGAAGTACCTAAAATGAAATATAATCGAAGCAGCAGTAGCGATGGACCGAAATTTTTAAATAGAAAATATAAAGGATACACATATAGAGGCCCATATGTAATATAGATATCTTTATACAGATACTTTCCTTGCAGCATATGCGTCGCCCATGCACCAAATTGCCCATCATCGACCATGCTTATGTTATCAAGCGCTGGAACCCCCCATGCTAATGAGAGAATGAAAACAAGCATACACTCGAAAATAATTATTTTTTTATTCGTATCCATATCCAAACTAACCATGCAATACTCGCCAAAACAGTCACAAAAATAAATCCTAATCCAAAAATAATGACATCCTGCTGCTTAGGATAGCTATGCACAGTAACCCAATTGATAGTATCCGTATGCGGAGAAAGAAATTTAATATGAAGTAATACAATTAGATATCTATATAGCACCACTGACACTATGGTGGTAGTCATAAAAACCAAGATGTGCTCTCCTTCAGAAATTTTTTGAGTACTATTTTTAGCCCACATCTTCCATCTGTTGTTTATTCGTTTCCATAGACCATGGTTACTTTCCGTTTGAATAAAATACATAGAAACACCGATAAGCGCCACAAAAGAAATAAGTAGTCCCACATAGAACGAGATAGGTCTATAAAAAATACGTATCCTATGTTCTCCTGCTGGAAGATGAATTTTTATTCTAGGACCTACCGTTGATATCTTCACAGGGTTACCGTCAATAGTCGCATTCCAACCTGGGTAGAATGTTTTGGCGATGAAGATATCCTGACTAGCTTCAGTTACTGTATCGAAAATTAACTTACTTGATTTATTTTCTATTACCGCATGTTTTCCATTTATTTTTATAAATTGTGAGCCTGCTACAGAAAATAAATGTATAGATTTAGTTTTTCCGAGTAATTCAAAGTTTATTTTATTTTCATCTTGAAGTAATAAATCCAAATATGGTTTTTTAGGCTGACCAACTAAGGAAACTCTGTTATCTTGACTCTTACTATCTGACTTAAATTCCACTACGTACTCATGATTAGAAGATAGTACTGCTTCTGGGATAGATACAGTATGAAACATATAGTTTCTAAGATCTTCACATCGAACCATTGTTGTATATAGTATTTGATCTTCAGTGATATCAGTAAGAGATATCATAAGATTGCAATTATTTTTTCTATTAAAAGTTGCAGGAAGAAATCTAATTTGCGACAGTATACCTGATTCATTCTTCAAATTAATTATTTCCAAGTGATTTATATCTATTGGGTTCAAAACAGTATTCGTATCAGCATTAATATTTTTTTTGAGAAGTCTGATATCGTAATCAGACAAAACATATTGAATTCCAAAATCTACCAAAGCTTTATGCGTTACAGTATCTGGATTTTTCCATATATTTTTATCTGAAAAAGCTATATCAAATGAGGTTTTATAGTTATTTACTTCTAATGCATCGTTGTTTACCGCATTTGATATTTTGTAAATTAGGTTTACATCTGCTGGAAGACTAGGATTTCCAACCTCCATAACTGTACCGATAGGATACTTATTAAGTAATGACACTAGGGGTATCTCCGTGTAGTAATCATTTTTTGAAACAACTGGGTTATAAGTAATGAGAACAGGAATTATTTGTATGAAAATAAGAATTACTATAATTTTTATCTTTGACTTTAATTTAGAAAAAAATAAGATATAAATTCCACATAGTGTAGAAATCAGTATGTAGATAGAATGCCAAAATATAAATGGAAGGAATGAGTGTAGCAGTAATATCTTTGAAAAAAATATGATATAGATACATCCAGCTAACAATATAAGTAATAGAGATATTAAAACTCCCTGAGTTAATTTTTTTATATTTGCTCTTATTTCTATTCTAGAAAAAGATTCTAGTGTTAAGAGCGCTATGGTAAGTATAGAAAACCCAAGTATCCCTATAAATCGCTGGTTCGCGTTTTGCTGAAAAACTGGAACTTTATAAAATAGATCGGGAAGAATATTATAAGAAAGAACAAAACTAATAATGCCGATGAGTGTCCATACATAAACACTCTGTATCGCTCTGAAACGAATAGCTCCAACGCATGCGATAAGAATCATGAGGAGTCCTACATAACCTCCCAATGTCTCCTGAAAATTTGTTGACATATGAATAGGTCGATAATATTCAAGATGTGGTCCTCCTAAAAGAAATGGAAAGATGTTTAAAACGATGGCCTGAATGGGAAGAGAAGAGACTTGAGAGATATTGGTTCTTGCCTCTAGTGCATAGCTATTCAGTAGATACTCCATGAATGGCGCTAGCTGCACAGCTCCGAGAAGAAAACCTATCAGAATAGAGCGAATAACTACCCACATATCTTCTCTATTATATTTTTTAAAAAATATGTAAAGAATGTGGGCTACTAACATAATAAATAAGGTTTCTGGATGTCCGCCAAAAATCGAAAATGCATACGAAATAATTAGTAATGCCTCATATCTATATCTTTTCTCATGTTCTGTCTGTATTTTCTCAGTAAGATACAATATAAAAGGAAAAAATAAAAAAACATTCGTATGAGGCCAAAGCAGCCATACGGTCATGAAGGGAAATATAAAAGAAAAACCAGTACCTACTAATACTAATCCCTTAGAAATCTTCATTTGTCGGAAGTACAGAAATGAGAATAAAGAAAAAAAGAATAGCTTAAGAAACGGAATTAAAACCAATGACATCGGGATCGGCAATACATAATAAATAACATTAAGTGGGTACAGCACTGCAGTCTGAGGATTTGCAAAAAATGGAGATCCATTTCCATTGTACGGATTCCATAAAGGAAAATGCCCACTTAGGAGCTCATTTTTCGCAAAATTTCTCCACGGCTCAAATTGATATATGGGATCTGCAAGCAAGGAATTATGAGGACGTATCCATTCGTTTTCAGAAAATGAAGGAATATTATTTAATACATCCGTAGGTAAAATGAGAGAGTTGGAGAAAAAAATCCCCAAGAAAATAATCAGAATAAGAAATTTAATTATTTTCATTTTTCATAATCCAGACATATGGATTTGAGTACACGAGAGCATCCTGAGATTTTATATCCTTAAAATCTTCATAAATAGTGTAAACAGTTGTACTTTCCTCACTCAGCATTCCGCCCTTTAGTAAAATTAAGTACGAATAATTATCCACTGCTGTTTTCATAGTTGATAAGAATCCGCCCGCCTCCAAGCGAAAAGAGCTTCCACCTGAATCATTCATAATAAATTTCACCACATCTTCTCTCACTTCAAAATTTGGACCAAAATTGTAGCCCCTTGGTGGCATTGCATGTACACCATCATATGTATTCAAAAAATAATTATTATGTATGGTATACATTCCATTAAAAACCATTAACCCTACGAAAAATACCATCAAGAATCTCCATCGCGAAATAAGTTTTTGCACTGAATAAACCGTCATGAGAATTACCCCTCCAAAAAGTAATGGAAAATATGCTGTTCCAGGTGCTGCATGAACAGAAAACCCTATGAGTGGCGTAAAAACCCATAACAGTACGATAGAAAGCGAGTTGCTCTTTAACTGTTTGATCTCATACCTTTTTCTAAATAGCATCATCAATACTACAAGTAGCAGTATTAGGACAACCCATGACGATGCTGGAAAAAGCATCATACTTACCTGATCAAAATTTGTTTGAAGAGCAGAGAACAAATGAGCAGTAGTCGAATTTCCACTTTGTGTAAGTCCGAAGAAGAGTCTAATTCTATTAATTACCCACAAAGGAAATCCAATCGTTTGAGTAAGCCTGTGGGTCAAATCATAAAGAATAAATGGTAAAATTCCCAATATAAAACCGCCCCATGCCTGAACTTTTACTTTTTTTGAAAAAATAGGTCTAAATAAAAACCAGACAATCAATAACATGAATACCAAAACACCATTTGATAGCTCAAATTGAAGTAATATTCCGAGCAGAAACATGAGTACTGGAAGCAGCTTTTCTTTTCCTTTTAAAACCAGCCACATCACGTAAAAAAACACTATACTAAAAAAAGGAATAGCAGCAGTGTGGTAAGGCATGCGCTCATTAATAACCACCAAAGGCGATGTAGCAAAAAATAAAGCTGAAAGAAAACCTACTTGAGTATTGAATAACAATTTTCCTAGTTTATACATCCAGAACGTTGCCAGTACCCCAATGAGCGCATATGCCATAGCAGGCGCTACCGGATTAAAGCTACTGAGCAGAAACGATATCCCGATAATATATACGGACAAAGGTCCCTGATGTAACCACACAACTGACGAAGGAATACCAACTAAAGGAATCGACCGATTAAGAATCATATCTCGCGCTGCTAAGTAATCTCTCCCCATATCTCCGATAAACATCATGTCTGCATGTATTCGGAAAAAATTCATAAAAATAGATACTCCCAATATAGATAGGAGTATGAGTGATCTTGTCTTAGACACTCGCAGAACCAACTCAAGCAAAGATCCCCTTACGAACCCAAAATATTTCTTAAAGTACTTGTATCTACTCTCTTCAAAATATTCTTCTATTTTTTCCTTATTTAGCTCACTACGTCCTATTAGATGAATAACTTTTGCTTGAGGAATATACATATTGTAGTATCCAGCGCTTCTCACTCTATGACATATATCTGACTCTTCAAAGTACATAAAAAATCTTTCATCAAAATTCCCTACCTTATCAAATAAAGATTTTTTAATCATCATGCACGCCCCGCCTATCACGTCTACTTTTTGTTTTACATCTCGATCTAAATTCATTAGGTGATATTGATCATAATACCTATGAAAAAAGGGGAGAAATCTGAGAAACGAGTAAACAACAAGAGAATTAAGAAATGAAGGAAAAGCAGAAATATTCTGAGTATTCATCTCGTCCTCAGATAAAAGCTGAGGCCCACAAATACCTATTTTTTTATCTTTTAATAAAGTGTTATAAAGAGTTTTAACAGAGTTAGTTTTAAAAATAGTGTCTGGATTTACGAATAAAAGAGTCGATCCGAGAGACTTTTTAGCCCCTTGATTTAACGCACTTCCATATCCCCTATTTGAAGAATTGCGCACTATAGTTACTTTTCTGCTAGTAATCACTGAGGAAGGAATACTTCTAAATGAATTATTATCTATAATGATAACCTCATAAGATACTTCTCCGGCCGCATTTTTTAAAGAATTAAATGATTTTTTTAATTCATCTGGTGTATTATAGTAAACGTAAATTATGGAAAGTTTTGGAGTGATACTCATTTCCTAGAAGATAGATTTTGTAATATTTTTTCTAAATCCTCTCCTTTTCTACGCCATGTCCATGAGGCAAGTACATGCAGCCGAGCTTGACCACCAATTTTTTCTAGAATTTCTGGATTCGCAAGCAAATATGTTATTTTCTCTGCAATTTCTTTTGGATTGAAATCAACTAAAAACCCTGTCTTACCGTTTATAACGGTTTCTCTGTGTCCACTGACGTTTGTAGCTATTACAGGAGTTGCACAAGCCATTGATTCAAGCGGAACGAGACCAAATGTCTCAAATCTACTGAGACACAATGTAATTTTTACACTGTTATAAAGATTCACGAGTTCATCTTCTGACATTCTTTCTTTATTTTGCTTTTTCCATTCAATGATATGAAGCTTTGGACGTATTTGTTTTGGAATTTTGCGTAATGCAGCCACTACTAAGTCATATCCATCATTTACTACATCTTTATTTCCGATAAATAAAACTTCATTTTTTTTCCTCATTTTCTTGGGTTTAAATATATTTTCATCCACTCCTGGATAAGCTACTTGTGGATAGACATCGTATGCCTCAATCATCCTCTCACGAATATGAAAACAGCTTGCTATAGGCACCGTAGCATTTCGGGCATTTTCTCTATCTATACGCTTTCTATACAAACGAGTTAATTCTTCATATAGTCGCTTAAAAAAGCCTACCTGCTCACGTAGACGAAGTGAATATTCATACACCATTCGTAATGGTTCTTCACAATAGTAAGCACTTGGTGCTATACTGTATTTCAATAAAAAAGGTGCCTGAGTGAATCTATCGGGATGGACGAGTAAAACATCATATTTTCTTCGATGTATCTCCTTAGCAATTTTTTTATGATGCAGATTTAAAAAATAAAAATTATTCAAATCTTGAACCATGCGTCCAAATAGCGGAATGATACTTTTTTTTATTTCAAATGGATAGGTAAAGACATGATCACTAACTTCTAACATATCAAACTGATCATTTTCAGTACTTGTCGTAAACACGTCAACATCATGACCATTCTTTTTAAGAAATCGCGCCTGCTCGACCATCACTCTTTTTGCGCCACCAAATAATAAATTATGAAAAATTGCTACTTTCATGTTAATTCTTTGTACAGATAATAACTAATTACAGGCACTGTGACAAGCGTAGCGATAAGCGCTGCAAAAGCCGCCCCAACAATACCATACAGTGTAATAAGTGGATAGATGCATAAAGCAAGTGAAATAAAACCCACCAGAGTGATCACGGTGACATACTTCTGTTTTTTTATTGAAAAGAAAACTGGCGATGCTGAATTTAGAATTGCACGTATCATACCGAAAAGAGCAAGTACTTTAAGTGCAGGAGCTGCAGAGATCCATTTTTCCCCAAGTAAGATTGAAATAATTGGCTCCGGAAAAATAAAAAATAGTACTCCAAGTGGAACTACTAAAAGCGTTATGCCGCCCACTGTTTTCATATAAGCTGTTCTGAGTCTTTTTATGTCTCCTCCTATTTTTACGTAAATTGGAAAAGTAACTTTAGATACGACGTCTCCGACTTCTGTTATAGGAACTAGAGATAGTTTATATCCTGCATCATACAGTCCTAATGCGTGTACGCCAAGTACTTTTCCGACCACAATATCGTCAAGATGCTGAAATAAATAGTTAAAAATTCCAGCAAGCGTAAGCCATTTTCCTTTATGGAGAATGCCTACCATGATTTTTTTATTAAATCTGAAACAAGGAATAGGTTTAATAAGCAAAAAGGAAAGAATAACTTCAGTTATAGCACCCATAATCAACCCGACAATTAAACTGAATGCAGAGTAAGTAATAAGTGCCACTGTAATTGCAACAAGAGAATCAACTAAGAAAATTACAAATCTAAAGAAAAACTCCTTATTAAATTCAAGTTGTTGCTGAAATTTTATCTCAGCAGGATTTATAAATCCTTTAATAATGGGAACTATGCTAATGCCCAAAATAAGCGGTAATGATGAACTCGCATTAAAAAAACTCGCAACATACGGAGCGGAGATAAAAATTATAAGCCCAATTACCAATCCTCGAGCTATCGAAAGAATCCAGGCAGTATCGACAATTTCTTCCAGTTTTTTTTCTTCTTGCATGAGAACAAAATTAATTCCTGTTTCTGTCAAAATTTCTATAAAAGCCAGCACGAGAAGCGCTATCCCATATAACCCAAACTCCACTGGAGATAAAATGCGTGCTAAAATCGCGATTCGAACTATAGAAATAAGTCGAGTTGATATTCTAAATCCGCTCATCCAAGAAATTCCTTTAATCATGTGTTTTGTGTATCCCATATGCACTATCTTTTATATTCCAGCAACACTTCCCAGTATGATCGCTACGTCAGCTGTTATTTGCATTACTGGCAACCAAAAAAACGCACTGAACGAGTTTGTATATTTATAGTTTTTTAGTATGCTCCATAGTATATAAAAAAGTATGAGAATTCCTAGAAAATAAAGATAGAATAGGAGCTCAAAGTAAATAAAATACATTATTAAAATTAGGCCGAAAATATATCGTAAAAATAAAAGTACTACTCCTTTTCGAATAATTCTTGATTCTATATCTCCTTTTGCAAACCTAAAAAACATAAAAAATGCCTCTCTGAGATTTTTTCTCGGTATCCAGGACACTATCGCATCTTTAGCAAATATAATTTTGACTCCATGCATTTTTAGTTTTCTGGCAAAAACATAGTCCTCATTATGAGAAAGATCCTCTCTAAATCCTGCAAGTACTTTCCAGACTAATTTTTTCATGGCCATAGATCTCGTAGCTGGAAGAAAATTTAATGGATCTACCCTGTCTGGCATTACCAAAACATACGGAATCATACATTTCTGAAAAACAGTCGAAGTTTTTCCTTCGTAATAACCAGCCACCACATCAACAGTACGGTCTACAAATGGCTTCGTTATATTACGAACCCAATAGGGATCCAAAATGCACCCCGCATCAGAGATAAGAATAATATCTCCCTTTGCTTTTAAAATCCCATAATTACGACCGATCGATCGATTTCCTTTTTTTGTAAACAACTTTATCTCTGAGTACCTGCTAATAATGCTCACTGTCGCATCCGTAGATCCACCATCCACAATAATTACTTCATCAACTTTCTTAGTTTGAGAAATAATAGATTGGATAAGTAAATCGACAGAATCTTGCTCGTTAAAAACTGTTGCGACAAAACTTGTTTTCATATTGTCTCCAGATTCAATACAGTATATCATAGGGGTATGTTAGACCCCTATAAAATGGTGGTAGTAAATGGAATATTGTTTATATCTCTAATTCTTTTTATTTTTATCTATATTTATATTTTTCCGAAAAAAAAACTTTCACCAGTTTTAATCGTAATACTTTTCTCTTTTCTTCCTGTAATAAGCATTTTTCGGTATGGTGACTATGAAAGTGGAGATTTCAATACACATGTGTATCGAGCTATGGCTTTTTTTGGTGCCTTGCAGGACGGACAACTTATTCCTTCCTGGCCAGAAGACCTTAACGCAACATATGGATATCCACTCTTTATATTTCTAAACCCACTTCCTTACTATATTATTTCATTTCTTCATCTCGTAAGTTTTTCATTTATTATGTCAACAAAATTATACTTAGCATTAACTTTTATTCTCTCCGGAGTGACTATGTACCTATTTTCAAATCTTATACTGAAAAATAAAATCACAGCCTTGGTGGTATCTATATCATATCTTTTCGCCCCCTATCACCTTGTTGATCTTCATTTCAGAGCAACAGTAGGAGAGTCTTTCATTTTTACACTATTACCTATGGTATTTTATTTCCTTGAAAAGATGCTCCTCACGAAAAAAATTATGTTTTTCATATTAACTTCATTCTTTATATCTTGTATGTTTTTAACACACCAAGCCATGGCAATATTTACTCTTCCACTCATCTTCTGCTACGCACCCATAAGCGCATATGCAAGAAACAAATCAATTATAAACTCTATTTTCTGGGTAACTATCTCCATACTATTCGGGATGATTCTTTCATCCTATACAGTACTTCCGCATATAACATATCCTATATATACCTATGCTCATGTTTTGTCACAACAGGTAGTATCATTTCCACACTTTACAGAACTTTTATATTCTTCATGGAGATTTGGATTCTTATTCCAAGGACCAACTGGTCAGCTATCTCCTTTTATCGGGTTTGGAGGAATAATTACGTTCATCACGGGATTATATGTACTTATGAAATTTAGATATAAAAATAAAACAATACTTTTTTTCTTTATATGCTCACTATTTTTAGTATTCATGATTACGCCCTACTCTTCTTTTATCTGGACTTCTATCCCCATACTAAATACAGCTCAGTTTTCAACAAGACTCTTACTAATAGTAGTATTTTGCTTATCTATGGCATCTTCTCTTATTCCAACTTTTTTTAATAAATGGGTGAGCGTTTTATTCATTGGCATTGTTATTCTCACATCAATACTAAATTGGGGACATAGACGAATAATTCCAGAAATTACCGATGAAACACTACAACAGAATCTTTCATATAGCACAGTGCAGGGAGAAGGATTTTGCTGCATGGGAAGTCCTAGATGGACAGACATTAATAATCCATGGCAAAAAACAGTTCCAGAAAATCACCTAGAAGTACTTTCGGGAGAAGCTGAAATTCAAGAAGTTTTTAGAAATTCGATAAAACACGAATACGTTGTATTAGTAAAAGATCACGTGATTTTAAAAGAAAACACATATTTTTTTCCTGGTTGGAAAGCTAGAGTGAATGGGAAAGAAATTGAAATTAATCCTTCAAATAAAACATACCCCGGAATTATAACTCTTACCCTTCCGCAGGGATTATATGATGTAAAGATTTTATATTCTGACCTTTTTCTACACACACTCTCAAAGTGGGTAAGCACCATAGGTAATGGTGGCGTGATAGTATATCTATTTTTTCTATTTTTTAAAAAAGTCTTTCATACACGAAACTACATACAAAATCTCTTTCTTCGTTATCCCATGAAAAAGAGGAAGCGATAAAGAATTGTCTGCAAAAAAAAGTGAGTGAGGAAAATCTTTCTTTTTATGTTTTAAAAATGATAATGCAGGCTGAGTGTGCAATGGGTATGGATAATGCACTCCGCACTGAATCCCCTTTTTATGTAAAAACTTCATAACAGCATTTCTTCTTTTTATAATTACAGATAGTACATGATAATTAGAAGTTCTCATTTCTTCTTCTTTTGGAAATTCTATTGGCAGACCAGTCAATAGCTGCTTGTAGTCCCTAACAACTTTATGTCTCTCCGTATTCCAGGCATCTAAATAGCTAAGTTTTATATCGAGTACAGCAGCTTGAATCGAATCCATTCTACTGTTATACCCCAAAACAACATGTTTATACTTATTAATCTGTCCATGATTTCTAAAAAGCCGCATTTTTTTGGCAAGTTTCAAATTATTTACCACAAGAGCTCCTGCATCCCCAAATGCACCAAGATTTTTAGATGGATAAAAAGAAAAAACGCCTACATCACCCATTGATCCCAATTTATTTCCTTTATAGGTACTTCCATGCGCCTGACATGCATCTTCTATAACAAATAGATTGTGCTTACGAGCAATCTTTAGAATCTCTTGCATATTACATGCGAAACCATGAAGATGGACTACGATAATAACTTTTGTCTTAAACGTAATTGATTTTTCAATCTCTTTAGGATCAATGAGTGGCTTATTCTCTAATACATCCACGAATATAGGTTTTGCACCTAGGTGAAGAATAGGTGCTACTGTTGCAAAAAAAGTAAAAGCAGGAAGAATTACTTCATCACCTTGCTCTACCCCCAAAGATTTTAATGCTAAAAGAATTCCGTCAGTTCCCGACGCAATTGCTATCACAAATTTTGCTCCTAAATAAGTTGCAAAGTTTTTTTCAAAATTGTCTACATCAGGCCCGAGAATAAATTCACTTTCTTGAATTACAGAATTAATTTTCTTATTAATTTTTTGTAATACTTTCTTTTCAGTTCGAGTAAGATCAACGAATGGAACTTTCATTATTATTATAGAATTTGATTTGGTATAATTATATAGATTTTTTTTCTAATTACAATCTATTATGAATATTGCAGTTGTAGGACTAGGATATTGGGGACCTAACTTAGTTAGGAATTTTTCTAAAATTCCTGGAGTACAGGTAAAATATGGCTGTGATCTTTCAAAGAAAAACTTACTCAAAGTAAAAAAAGACTTTCCAAGCATTATTTGTACAGAGAATTTTTCTGAAGTACTCTCAGACTCCTCAGTGGAAGCCATAGCAATTGCAACTCCTATGTCCACTCACTTCTCCCTCGTACGACAAGCATTACTTGCGGGAAAACATGTTCTCGTTGAAAAACCTATGACACAAACAAGTACGGAAGCCCGAGAGCTTATATCCATAGCCAAGCAAAAAAAGAAAGTACTTATGGTTGGCTTTACATTTGTATATAGTGAGACGGTAAGAAAAATAAAAAAACTAATTGAAAAAAATTATTTTGGACAACTTTATTACTATGATAGTACGAGAATTAATTTAGGCTTAATTCAGAAAGACAGTAATGTTATCTGGGATCTTGCCCCACATGATCTTTCAATCTTAGGATACTTAATTCAAGAAAAACCTATTTCACTGCAAGCATTTGGATCATCATTTATCGGAAAGAAAGAGGTAGAGGTTGCCCATCTTTTTTTAAAATATAGAAATAAAATGACTGCACACATAAACATAAGCTGGCTTTCTCCAGTAAAAATCAGAACGATACTCATAGGCGGCAGTAAAAAAATGATAGTCTATAATGATGTTGAGCCGAGCGAAAAACTACGAGTATATGACAAAAATGTCTCCCTTCCTTTCGATAAAATTTCTCCATTTTCTCCAGCATATAGGAGCGGTGACATACTAATTCCCCACATTGATCAAAAAGAAGCATTGCTTTCAGAACTCCAACACTTTATTGAATGCATAAAAATGAATAAAACTCCACTTACGAACGGAACTACAGGACTTGATGTTATAGAACTATTAGAAGCAACAGATCTATCGCTTGTGAGCAAATCAGAGATTATTCTTTCATGAAAAAAAAGCTATACGTATCACTGGTCATTCCGGTATTTAATAATGAGTCAACCATCATAAAACAATTGAACGAAGCCAAGAAGGTTTTACAAAAAAGTGCTGATAAATATGAAATACTCGTTTGTGATGATAAAAGTACGGACAGTACTAGAAAAAAAATAGAAAAATATTTTAAGTTCGATAAGCAAATTGATCTAATCTTCCACTCCGAAAATCAAGGTATCGCAAAAACAGTTTTTTCTCTCTATTCAAAGGCTCATTATGAATATATCGTGCTATACAGCGCAGACGGCGATTGGCAAACACTAGACATAGAGAAACTGATCATTTCGATAATAGATCAAAATGCCGATATGGTAATAGGGAAAAGAAAAAATAAAAATTATACACTCTATCGCCATTTTGTATCATTTTTTTATAATTTCTTACCAATATTACTATTTGGCGTTACCACATATGATGCTGGAAGTATAAAAATATTTAAAAAAAGCTTATTTGAAAAATGTAACTTTACTT
>CALRDJ010000023.1 GCA_943354875.1 Candidatus Levybacteria bacterium GW2011_GWA1_37_16
GTGGGAGACGTTGCATGCTTTGGGTGCACAAGCGATGCCGTATATTCCTCATAGAATAGATGAAGGATATGGCCTATCGATTAATGGCGTGTCTAATGTCATCCTGAATTTATTTCAGGATCTCCCAACGCCAACGGAGGAGATTCCGGATCAAGTCCGGAATGACAAGATGAGATTAATTATAACTGTAGACAATGGAATTGTTGCCAGTGACGCGGTAGACTTTGCGAATAAAAAAGGAATAGATGTTATCATCACTGATCATCATGTTCCGCCAGCTGGCGGAGAAAAAAAAATGCCGAAAGCTCACGCCATAGTACATACGACAGAGCTGTGTGGAACAAGCGTGGCATATCTATTGGCAAAAGAGATAATTCAAGTTTGTCATCCTGGAGCGTCAGCGATAGGATCTAAAAAAAAGGATTCTATCGGTCGCCAGGGCGACCTCCAGAATGACATTGAGAAAAGTGATCATTTGGCGTTGGTAGCTTTGGCTACGGTGGCTGACTTGGTTCCCTTGAAGGGTGCCAATCGTGTTCTATTGGCTGCAGGATTAAAAGAATTGAGAGCTACGAAAAGATTGGGAATTGTGGAGATTTGTCGTGAGTCAGCCATAGACCAAAAATCCATAGATACCTATACCATAGGTCATGTTATAGCGCCTCGCTTGAATGCTGCGGGAAGACTCCAGAGCGCGATGGACAGCCTTCGACTTATTTGCACGAAAAATAAAATTAGAGCTGAGGAATTAGCACGAGTTTTAGGAACTATAAACAAAGAGAGACAGCAGATAACATCAGAAACAGTACAGCATGCGCTAGGAAAATTCAAAATTCAAAATGCAAAATTAAAAATTGAAAAAAGAGTAATTATCGTAAGCGACACATCATATCAAGCAGGGATTATCGGTCTCGTGGCAGGAAAGTTGGTAGAGGAATTTTATAAACCATCGATAGTACTTTCGGTTGGTGAGACTCATGCGAAAGCGTCAGCCAGATCCGTTCATGGATTTAATATTATAGAATTTATTCGTAAAGGGTCTAGGTTTTTAGTAGATGCCGGAGGGCACCCAATGGCGGCAGGATTTACAGTCGAAGTAGGTAATTTGATCGAACTTCAAAATCATTTAGAAAAATTAGCAGAGACAGAGGTTTTGGATGAGTATCTTCTGCGGTCTCTTCGAATTGATTGTGAATTACCTATAGAGTTTGTTAGTGAGAAAATCTTTTCAGAGATTCAGCTGTTGGCACCGTTTGGTATGGGAAATCCTGAGCCGACATTTGCTGGTCGCGCTGCTATAGAAGACATTCGCGCCATAGGAAAAGAATCTAAGCATCTAAAGCTAAAATTAAAATCCCAAATCCCAAATCCCAAAAATAACAATCTCATACTAGATGGGATAGGATTTGGATTGGGAGAAATGTCATCGAAATTAAAGCGAGGAGATATAGTAGAAGTTGTGTACAGTATCGATATAAATATCTGGAATGGGAAGAAAAGTCTTCAGTTAAAAGTTAAAGATATAAAACTTATCGACCGTCAAGCAGGATAGGTCTATCAGCTTTTTCTTCCGCCGGAGGTTGAAAAAGTGGCGAGCTTTCTAATCCTGCTTGTGCGCCTTCTATGCTACTATAGCCGACTAAGACTTGTTCTGGTCCTAGGTTTAGATCGTCTAGCCGGGCAAGTGTATGTTCGATTGATTCAGGTGGGACTCCAGCCCTGGCATACACTTCAGAAAGTACTGTTCGAAGTTTTGCTTTGGCAAGTTGAATATCCAATGGATTATCAGAGCGTATTTTTCTCGTAACACGAGGTCCTTAACGTGCTGATCTTTCAAATTGATTATATTCTGTGATCTTCATATCTTATAAATAAAAAACTCCCTTGTTAGGGAGTTTATGGTCTGTATTACAGAAATCTCCCTACCTAAAAAGGAAGTTAATGTACTTGGGAATACAAAAAGGCGAGCTTTCATGTTCGCCTCCTATTTTAGAGTAGGGCGGTATGCCTGTCAAGCTCTACCTTGTTCGAGCGTAGTAGATTGCGTATAATAAATGAGTGGATACTATGACAGACAACAGAACACTTATTTTAGATTGTTTGGAAAAAGTGGGTACGGAAGTAACTCTCTGTGGATTTGTGCAGACCGTGCGAAGTCATGGAAAAGTAGCATTTTTCGATCTTCGAGATAGAACAGGGCTTATGCAGATTGGTGGGTTTGGTGAATTAGCTGGAGAAGTAAGTAGGCTAGGATCACAAGATGCAGTAAAAGTAGTGGGCATAGTAAAGAAACGAGAAGAACGATATGTGAATGTTCAGATGTCGACCGGTGCGATAGAGGTTGAAGCGACTTACATTGAAGTCATATCAAAAGCAGCAGAGATGCCGTTTGATATGGGAGGAAAAGAATTAAATTTAGAGCTTCCAACCCTTTTTGACCATAGATCACTTACTCTTCGCCATCCGACTATTTCTCCAATATTTAAGGTTCAGGAAGCAGTAGTCGCATCATTCCGTAATACTGCAGAAAAACTTGGATGTACTGAGATTTTCGTTCCAACTATCGCAGCATCTTCCACTGAAGGTGGAGCAGAAGTATTTAATATTAACTATTATGGTCATAATGCGTTCTTGACTCAGAGCCCACAGCTCTACAAGCAAATGCTCGTTCCTGTTTTTGAACGAGTATATACGATAGCGCATGCATATCGGGCAGAACCATCAGTTACTACGCGTCATTTAGCAGAAAATACCCAACTAGATTGTGAGTTTGGCTTTGTAGACTTTACCCAACTACTAGATTTACTTGAAGAGGTAGCAGTAGGAATGTTAAAAGGAGCGCAGGAGAAGAGTGAGGAAATATTCAAGCAAAAAAATCTTGAACCTATTCATTTCGGAAAAACTCCTCGAGTGACACTGTCTGAAGCGCAGGAGATTGTCTTTACAGAAACAGGTCGTGATGTTCGGGGAGAAAAAGATTTATCTCCTCAGGATGAGGTAGATTTGAGTAATTGGGCTCTTAAGAATCACGATTCAGACTTGGTCATCGTACACCACTTTCCGACGTTTAAGCGCGCTTTTTACACTATGCCAGATGCCCAAAATCCTGAATATAGCCTCAGTTATGACGTAATATTTCGTGGTATAGAAATTTCCAGTGGAAGTCAGCGAATACATAAATATGAAGATTTATACAACGCTATAAAATCTCGTGGCATGGATCCAGATAATTTTTCCATGTATCTTATGGCATTTAAATACGGTATGCCTGAAGAGGGTGGATTTTCGTTTGGCTTGGAGCGAATTACCATGAAGATGCTAGGCCTGCAAAACGTTCGAGAGGCAAGCCTTTATCCCCGAGATATGGAGCGCGTCGATGAAAGACTTTCTGCTCGTCCTACAAAGTAAGTTCGCTTCCCTTAATAAAAAAGCAAGACTCTCTGTTTTGCGGTTGCTCTCTTCGGAGATGCAAGTTTTTTTATTTTGTCTCATGCCACTCGGTGTCTTCATGGCTCTTGTTATCGTCACAATGACAACACATGCATTAATTGCTGAGGAAAAAACTATCGTCATTAAAAAGATTCCGATGAGTATTCCTACTCCCGCGCTGTATCCTCAATTTTTAGGTGAGACGGTTGTTCCTGTTTCTGCACAAGCTGCTGAGATTTTAGATAGTGATTCCGGTGTTGTGATATATGCGAAAAACCCTACTATGAAATTTCCTATGGCATCAACTACGAAAATTATGACTGCGTTAACGGCTTTGGATTATTACGATATGGATGATATTTTGACCGTAGAGGCGGTGAATGTTCCCTCAGTGATAGTAGGTTTTTCAAAAGGAGAACAGGTGAGATTTGAAGACATGCTATATGCCATGCTGCTTCCTTCAGGAAACGATGCAGCCATAGCTATTGCAGATAATTATCCTGGTGGGCGACGGGTATTTGTGGAAAAAATGAATGAAAAAGCAGTAGTACTTCACTTGTTTGATTCACGTTTTGCAGACCCGAGCGGTCTTGATGAGAAAAATATTACAACTGCAAGAGACTTAGCCCGTCTTGCAGCCATGGCTATGAAAAACCCTATTTTTAGTAAGGTTGTATCTACAAGAACAACTACTATTGTAAATGTATCTCATACGAATCAATACTATTTGCAGAATATAAATAGATTACTCGGTTTTGATGGAGTTGATGGAGTAAAAACTGGATTTACTGATGAAGCAGGCCAAGTACTCGTTACATCAAAGCTCGAAAAAGGGCATCGTTTGGTTTTCGTAGTGCTAAGGAGTACGGATCGGTTCGGAGATACTAGTAATTTACTTTCTGCTGTACGAGGACTTATTTCTTATATTAAATTATAGCTACTGTTCATTCGCCTTTTTAATCCAATCACTCTTCACCGCTGAAACATATCCATAGAAATTATTGTCTCCCTTAAAGACTACAACTGGCCAGAGGTATTCTTGCTTCTCGTTTCCTATAAAGTATGCTAAGAACACATCCTTTATAGTTACGAGATCAGGATTTCCTTCTAAAGAGGCGATGTATACGTTTCCTTTCTTCAGATCTTCAAAAGCCTCACCAGCTGTTTTTATCGGATATGTGGCAGACTCAGTAGCGATTTTTGTATGGAAGAATTCAGCATTGCTGATTTGTCCTTCAGATTGTCCACCAGTTACGAAGAAACTCATATTTGAAAACGGCGGATTATTATATACGATAGGTGTCTCATCGATATTTTTCTGATAAAAATCTACTCGAATAATTTGCGTGTTAGAAAAGCTGGTAGCAGGAATCATTTCAGAATTTCTGATAGAAAGAAGCGTAGACTTGGTGCTTTTTTCATCAATATCATCAGGTGAATCACCTAAGAATTCCATGAGTGTTCGTGATTTAGTTATCGCTTCAGATTCTTTGGGTAGATTCGATGCAGTCAGGACAAATGGGTTATTAAGATAGTCAGATGTTAAAGTAAAAGTATAATCCAATGTATTTAAGACAATTTTTTTACCGAGTTCACTATTGTTCCATGAATAAACAGTTGGTGAGATAAGTACTGGGTTAGTGGTGAATCCTAGTTGATTTACCTTTTCTCGAGCTCTTTGGAGCGCCAGCAGATTTGGCGAATTATATATAGTAGGATGTACAGCTATTCTATCAGAGAATGCTGGTAGGCTACCCGAAAGCGTATTTAGTGAATAATTCAGTTTTTCAGAGGTCACACTGATGGGGAAAAGAACCTCAGGTAGTAGGCCGAATTCTACTGTGGGAGGGGCTTTTGGGGTAGGAGAAATGAGTTCTTTTAGGTTTTTCCCGACCCCTAAAACGATCATAATTATCACGATAGCTCCTATACCGAGGCCTATCCATTTGGCACCTGTGCGAATATTTTCAGATACGGTTTGAAGAGTGAGCATGTATTGAGTATAGGAGAAGTTTGGGGTACAATGCAACTTATGAGTGTTAGAACACGTATTGCCCCAAGTCCTACTGGAATTCCTCATATTGGTACGACAAGAACAGCTTTATATAATTATCTCTTTGCGAAGAAACACCATGGGACGTTTATTTTACGCATAGAAGATACTGATAGAGAGCGATTTGTCGAAGGAGCTGAGGAGAAACTATATGAAATTTTTACATGGCTTGGATTGGTTTTTGATGAGAATTATAAGCAGTCAGAAAGACTCCCTATTTATAAGAAACACGCAGATGAACTTTTAGAAAAAGACTTAGCATATGAAGATAATGGAGCGATACGATTCCGAATGCCGAAAGATGGGAAAACAGAATGGACTGATGGTGTAGGAGATAAATTAATTTCTTTTGAAAATAAAGATCAGGAGGACTTTATCATACTTAAATCCGATGGATATCCAACCTATAATTTTGCACATGTTATCGATGATCATCTCATGGAAATATCTCATGTGATTCGTGGGCAAGAATTTATTTCGTCCACGCCAAAACATATACAGATTTATAGAGCGTTTTCATGGGAACATCCGATTCTCGTACATTTACCACTAGTTTTAGGAAATGATCATCAAAAACTGTCGAAACGCCATGGAGCTAAGTCAGCCCTCGATTATCGTGATGATGGATATTTATCCGATGCGGTAAATAATTATATGGCCCTTTTAGGGTGGAATTCAGGAGATGATCGAGAGCTTATGACAGTTGAGGAAATGATAGAGCTTTTTGAATTAGAGGGTCTGAATAGTGCGAGTCCAGTATTCGATCCGAAGAAGCTGGAATGGATGAATGGAGAATATATTCGTCAACTTTCAGTTGACGAATTAAGTTCAAAATTAAAAGTTCTTGCCTCGCAGCGAAGCGGGCAAAATTCAAAATTGGGTGATTTGGATGAAAAAATAGTTGATAAATTGATTGAATTGGCGCAATCGAGAATGAAAACACTAAATGACTTTTATGATTTAACGAAATTTATCTTGGAGAAATCAGAAGTTGAATTGACAGATCAAGAGAAAATTATTGCAAAAAAACTTTTAGAAAAACTTGGGGCTCTAGAGACATGGACTACAGATGAAATATTAAGTGTTTTAAGAAGCGTTCTCGAAGAAAACTCTATAAAAATGTCGGTTTTATATAAAATATTTACTGGAAATCCACACGGATTACCGCTTCCTCAAGTGCTTGAAATTTTAGGAAAAGAGAAGGTTCTTGGTTCATTGCAATTGTAAGAAACGCTTGGTATACTTTTGCCATGATAAACAGCATAAAGGTAGCTGATTTAGAACTGAATAGTACCACTGCTGAAGTAAAACGGGCAGACACACGTATTTCACTTACGTCGAAAGAACTTAAGCTTTTAGAATATCTCATGATGAATAAGGGAAAGACGCTAACTCGCGAGATGATTTTAGAAACAGTTTGGCATTATTCACCGGATATTGAGACGCGAGTGGTGGATGTATATATAGGATACTTAAAGAAAAAGATTGAAAACGATAATTCGAAAAAACTTATTTACTCAATAAGAGGTTCCGGATACATGATAAAAGATTAGCCCAATTTTATGCGAAAAGCTCCATACCTATAAATAGAAGATAAATCCCCAGCATTACAAATCCATTTTTTCTTGAAATATAATTTTTTGTATGAAAAAAAATATAAAAAAGTAAAAGAGCTGTGAAAGTAAATAAGAAGGTTACCATGAAGTTAGTTATGGTTAGCACCTCTCCGTTATGTAAGATAGTAAAAAGACCAAACATAAAAGTACTGACTGCTGCAGCACCTATATAATCTCCCATAGCTACTTCTCGTTTTCCAGAAAGAATAGAGCGAAGAGTAAGGGATAGTTCTGGTAGATCAGTGCCCACAGCTATAATGAGAAGGCTTATGTAGAAAGTCGGAACGCTGAAAAAATCTGCGAAATAAATCGTTTTCTCGACGATCAGGTTGCTTGCGACAAATACGATACCTATCCCTACTAAAAGCTTTAAGAGATCCATGTATGAGTATGCTTTTATGTTCATGAGGTGCGAATTTTTTTTGTCAAAAATACCATTTTTTCTTTCAACCAGAAATAGCAAAACGATATACAGAGAAATACACAATATCCCCTCTGTATTAGTCATTTTTTTATCGAGAATAAAAAGTGAAGGAGCCAAAATTACACACAGTGTTGCTATAAGAGTTTTATTGCCCAGCTCATTTTTAAGACTTATTCCGTTTCCGAATATTGCGAGGAGTGGAATGATAAGGAGAAATAAGACTATAACGCCACCGAGTAAATTTCCGACAAATATTTCAGGAGTGTGGTCAGCAACTGCCTGGAGCCCGACAGAAAATTCAGGAGTGGAAGTGAGAAGACCTAGAAATACAAAAGAAAAGGCAAAAGGAGAAAGTCGAAGTTTTTGGGAAAATGTACTAGCTGCCGAGACGATAAGTCCCGCTCCAAGCCATATTCCGATGAATGAGGCAATATAGAGAAGAATGTTGGTAAATAGCATTAGGATTCCAATAGTTTTTTTAACGTATCGATTAACATTTTCCTGTTTTTAACCTACTTGTCTCTTAAAATTCATAAATCTATGTTCATGGATGTCGCGTTTTTTTTCGTAAAGCCACATTTTTCATAAAATGGCACCAACTCGTGTTCGACACTAATAGGAATGTAAAGAGCGCCTACTGATTTTAATCTTTTAACTATTTCCTCAACAAGCTGTTTGCCTATGCCTTTTTCGCGAAAGTTCTTACTGGTAACTACTTTCTGTAAATATCCTCTTCTGCCATCATAAGATCCTAGTGCAGTGCCGATAATCTCATTATTTTCTTCGATAACGATACTAAGCTTAGGATTTTTCTTTAAAAAAAGATCGAAATGATCTAGATTATCCATTTCTGAAACGAAGTACTGTGTCTTCCAAAACTCTGTGAGCCTAGGGTAATCCTCGAGCGTCATGGTTCTTGTCTGCATACATATAGTATATCAGAGGGTAGTTGAGGTTTGTTATAAGGTGGCCAATTTGATACAATTTAGGCACATTACCGAGTCGTCTAATGGTAGGACAACAGATTCTGGATCTGTTTATTGGGGTTCGAGTCCCTGCTCGGTAGCAGAATTAGCGAATTGTAGTCGCGCTACAATTGACTTCTGGCTTCATTTGGGTTTATGCTATATCCAACGATGTGGGAGGAATACAGATTTCTCAGAAAATTTTTCCAGGTTGACGAAAAAGGGAAGAAAGTGCTTTTATATATTCTTCTTTTCGCGTTTATTGTGATGTTCGGAACAATGTGGTTAATTAAATAAAGATATGAAAAAGGATTCTTTTAAATTTCTTGCAGGGGCGACAATGGGTTATTCGCTTTTTTGGTTGTTTTCAAATCCTCGGTCGAAAGTAAAAAATAGATTGCCAACGAAAAAAATCAGAAATATTTCTCTTTTGCCAAATATTAAGCTACAGCGAAGAGATACTCAGTACCATCTTCACCACTGGATGAATCTTATGTTTCTTTATGGATTAGTTCATCTGAAGAAGCGCGGATTTCTCAGATCGAAAGTAGTTACCGGATTTTTGGTCGGGGGAATCTTGCAAGGGCTGAGCTATAGTGATCGATTTACGATACGGCAAAAACTCGAACAAATCCAAGATGCGAATTAATAGGCTTATTCCGCTGTTATTTCTTTTAGTACTACTGTTTTTCAATGCAAAATATCCATTAGAGAAAGAAATGGTAAAACTGACGAGGTCATCAGTCAGTAGTATAACCCCCCATCTTCTTCCAACTCCTACAGAAGAAAAAGCGATTGTTACCAGAGTCATCGATGGTGACACGATAGACGTTTTTATAAACGATAAAAAAGATACCGTCCGTTTTATCGGGATCAATAGTCCTGAGATTCATGATCCGAGAATGCCTGTTCAGTGTTTTGGAAAAGAAGCATCCGAAAGAGCACAAGCTTTACTATCTGGAAAAAATATACTCCTCCGAAATGACGTTTCACAATCTAATCGTGATAAATATCAGAGGTTGCTCCGCTATGTATTTTTACTCGATGGGACAAACATAAATAAGAAAATGATAGAGGATGGATATGCTCATGAATACACCTATGCATCAAATCCTTATTTTTTCCAAAAAGAATTTATAGAAGCCGAAAAAGGTGCTCGAGAAAATAAAAAAGGTCTTTGGGCTGATGGGGTTTGCATAAAATGAGTCTGTTATAATAAAAATATGATAGTAATCTTAGCGAGTTTTGAAAAAGAAGATCACGCAAAGCAGATGGCGCACCTGTTAGTCGATCAGAAAATGGCGGCATGTGTTTCTGTAATTCCAGTTAATGCAGTATATGTATGGGATGATAAGAAAGTAGATGCGAGAGAATGCGAAGCATTTATAAAAACTACAGAAGAGCAATTTTTAAAGATAGAATCTCTTATAAGAGAAACATTGGGATATGAAACCCCACAGTTAATAAAGTTGAGTGTTTCAGGAGCAAATGAATCGTATTTGAAGTGGGTAGAGGAGCAGGTACAATGAGTTTGATCGATCAGCACTGTGTTCCGTGTGAAGGTGGGATGCCACCGTTAGTAGATACTAAAGAGGATGAATTGCTCTTGGAAATTCCTAAGTGGCTGCTTCTTCGTAATGGGACGCATCGGTTGCGGCGTCAGTTTAAATTTAAAGATTTCAAAGGATCTATCGCATTTGTGAATAAGGTTGCTGAGCTAGCAGAAAAAGAAGGGCACCATCCGGATATCACCATTTTTTATAACAAAGTTCAGCTCGACTTGTTTACTCATGCTGTTGGTGGGTTGTCTGAAAATGATTTTATAATGGCTTCGAAGGGGGATCTCTTAGTAGGTTAGTTTTTATTAGACTTTGTGAGGTGGTCCGCCGTTAACTCCTTGAACTTTCTCTACACTTGCTACTTTTTGCTGAATAAAGTTAATAGCATTTTTAATATCATCTAAATCTTTTTGGATATCTTCGACTTCATCTTCTTGTTCTTCTGCTTCCTGTTCTTCTTCTAGCTCACGGTATGTTTCCAGAAGCGCTTGTCTGTTTTGTGAGATCATGATAAACGTAGAAAGAAAAATCGCTTCTAACGAGACGATCATGGTGAGAAGTCCGTATGGATATGGGTCAAATGGGTGAAAATTTGGAAGCAATCCTTGATTAGCTAGCATCCACGCTACGAACCAAACTATATGAAAGTAAACGAACGGCATGCTACCGGAGAAATTCGTAATGAATTCTGCTAAGCGAGATTCAAACGAATGTAGTTTATGTAGTAAAAATTCAGGAGTTGTTCCTGGCACCACGTCTATGGCTAGTTCTTTCTGAGTAGGTTTTTTCTGATTATCTGTCATATGCTAATTGTAAGCTGATATAAATATTTGTCAACCCCGAATAGCACTATTTTAAAATTAAGGTATTGACAACTAGCAGGTCGTATGTTAGAGTGCTAATATACGTTTATGGACAAGATAGTACCAATCATCCCCATCAGAGATGGCATAATATTCCCCAACACAGACTCAGTTTTAACGTTTGGTCGTCCTAAAAGCCTTCTGGCACTAGAATCTTCATTTAAGCATGAGCGTATTGTTTGTTTCGTTCTCCAGAAGAACTCTAAGTTAAATGATCCAGTCTCCTCAGATCTTTACACCATGGGTACACTTTCTCGCATAGAGCGAATGATTCGAACTGATGGTGAAATTAATGCACAGGTTCGTGGTATTAGTCGCGTTAAGATATTATCGTATGAGCCACACGACTCATTCTTATTAGCTCATGTAGAGGAATTACCGGATGAAGAAGATAATTCACCAGAGGTAAAAGCACTTTGTAATCATTTGACGAATGAATTTCGTAGAGCCATGAATCTCGGAAAAGCTGCGGATTTCCTCGTTTTTATGAATATTATGTCTGAGGCTTCACCGTCTGAGCTTTCAGACCTTATCTCGTCAGTACTTGATCTTAAGCCATCAGAGCGACAAGAATTGCTCGAAATTTTAAGTGTAAAGATACGACTTCAGAAAATTACAGAACTACTTGCTAAAGAAATAAAGATTTTGGAAATCGAGCGACGTATAGCATCGAAAACTCAGGAGCGATTTGAGAAAGGTGCGCGAGAAGCTATGCTTCGAGAAAGACTCAGAACGATAGAAACTGAGCTTGGTGGAGAAGAAGGTGGTGGCGAAACGAAGGAGCTTATGGATAAGATAAAAAAAGCCGAGATGCCAGAGGACGTAGAAGAAAAGGCGAAAAAAGAAGTACGAAAGCTTGGTCAAATGAATCAATTTAATCCTGAGGCGGGATATATTAGAAATTATGTTGACTGGTTAGTAAGTCTTCCATGGAATAAGGAAAGTAAGGGAGCAGTAAATATAAAAACTGCAGAAAAAACACTGAATAATGATCATTTTGGTTTGGAAAAAGTAAAAGAAAGAATTGTGGAATATCTCGCAGTGCATAAGTTAGCTGGAAAAGCCATGAAAGGACCAATTCTTTGTTTCGTCGGGCCTCCCGGAGTGGGTAAGACGTCTTTGGGAAAATCTATAGCCAAATCCCTCGGTCGTGAATTTGTTCGAGTATCGCTTGGTGGTATTCGTGATGAGGCAGAAATTCGCGGACATAGAAGAACATATGTCGGTGCATTACCAGGACGTATTATTCAAGGAATTAAAGATGCTGAAACGAGAAACCCCGTATTTATGCTGGACGAAATCGACAAAGTAGGATCTGATTTTAGAGGCGATCCATCATCAGCACTTTTAGAAGCATTGGATCCTGAACAGAACAATGAATTTTCAGACCATTACTTGGAAGTCCCATTTGATCTTTCAGATGTGCTCTTTGTTACCACAGCAAATGTGCTCGATACGATTCCTCCGGCACTCCGGGATCGTTTGGAAATTATTAGTTTTTCAGGATATACGCAGGACGAGAAATTTCATATAGCAAAAGATTTTTTACTCGATAAGCAAATGAAAAGTCATGGCTTAACGAAGGATCACATAGAAGTTACTGATGAGGCGCTAAAATTCATTATCCAGAGATATACTAGAGAGGCTGGAGTAAGAAGTCTAGAACGAAAAGTCGCGATGATTTTCCGAAAAGTCGCGAAGATGGTAGCTGAAGGGAAGAAAACGAAAGCAATTATAAAAGAGTCAAATGTGCCGAAGTACTTAGGTCCAGCGCGATTTAACCATACGATTATTGAGAAGAAAGACGAGACTGGTATGTCTACAGGACTTGCATGGACAGAAGCGGGTGGCGATATTCTCTTCATAGAGGTGGCGCTTATGCCGGGAAAAGGACAGTTGATTCTTACTGGACAACTTGGAGATATCATGAAGGAATCTTGTCAGGCAGCGATGTCGTATATTCGAGCACGGGCAACGCAGTTTGGTCTGAATGAGAGATTTTATCAAAAGCTGGATGTTCATGTGCACGTCCCAGAGGGCGCAGTACAAAAAGATGGTCCCTCTGCGGGACTAGCGATTACCACAGCTATTCTCTCGGCTCTGACGAAGATTCCAGTAAATAGAAAAGTAGGAATGACTGGGGAAATAACACTTCGTGGACGAGCTTTGGAAATCGGTGGGGTAAAAGAAAAAATTATCGCAGCACATAGGGCAGGTCTTAAGACTATCATTCTTCCGAAAGATAATAAAAAAGATTTAGAAGATGTGCCAAAAGAAGTATTGAAGGATCTCGAATTTAAATTTGTGAATCACATGGATGAGGTGGTGGGAATAGCATTTTCTCGTCCACTATCGAAAGCTCACGTGTCAGCGGTTCGTCCCATGCTCCATGCGACCAAAGAGTATCACCCCAATTAAGGATTAGTAGTTAACCTTATATCTTAAGAATAATTCGTTTTCGATACTTTTGGTGGAAATTAGTTCCAGCGTTGGTACTTGATCTGCAGGAAACATAAATCCTTCGACCATAGTAAGTGTTTCATTTTTTTCGTTGCCAAATATCTTTGGTGCAAGTGTCAGAAATACTTCATCAATTAATCGTGCCTTAAAAAATGCTCCAAGGACGTGCGGTCCACCTTCGACCAAGACTATCTTATGTTCTTTCTTTGTTAACAGTTGGTTTAGTTCTGTTATGTCGCTTTTCAAAATCCTGCTTTTGATATTGTTTGAATTTTCTAACTGTCTATGAAGTTTTTCATCAGGATGATCACTGAGTACTATATAGACTAGATCTTCCGATTTTCCTAGGTTTTTTCGTAACTCCCTAAATTCCGGTTTAGCTAGGCTGTCAACTGTTCGGTGAGATGATGCAGTGTTTTTTCCGTGAATGAGTACGTCAGCATAGGCTCTTAGTTCGATGAGTGTCTGGTAGTCTAATTTGCTACCGATCGGCCAGTACTTATCTCCATCAGCATTGGTTACCCGTATTTTCCCATCAATGGTAGATACGAAATTAATGAAATAAAACGGTCGATCTGAAGGGGATTGGAATACGAAGTCTTCGTAAAGCATGAGCGTATTATACATGAGATTTGACACATTTTTACAGAGGTGATATAATCTTTTTAGTTTGATAAAAGCGTTTATTGGAGTCGCGATCCAGTAGCTGAGGGCCAAATACTCTCCGGAATCTGAACCGTAAAATACAGAAAAGCGTGTCGGCAAAAAGTGATGTGTCAAATGGTACATCAAAACGGAGCGCTCTCAGAGATTATCTCTTAGATTGTTCCTCCGCTAGACGGGGGATTTTTTTGAGATAAAACAAGGTGGTACCGCCAACTAGGAATAGTTAGCCCTTGTAAATTTCTCAGATTTTTTTGAGAGATTTACAAGGGTTTTTTATTGACTATGAAAAAATTATGGCAAAAAAATAATCAGGAGATGGATGCATTCCTAGAATCCTTTGAAACAGAGGGAGATTTGGCATGGGATCAGAAATTAGTTCTGCATGATGTAAAAGGATCTCTCGCTCATGCGAAAATGCTTCATAAAATAGGTATTTTGACCAAAATCGAACTCCTAGACTTAGAAAAAGGGCTTTCTGAGATTGTAGATTTGTACGAACAGGGAAAGTTCGTTTTAAATCTTGGAGATGAGGATGTGCATACGAAAATTGAGGGGTACTTGACGGAAAATTATGGAGAAGTGGGTAAGAAAATTCATACCGCTAGAAGCAGAAATGATCAAGTTATCACAGCCTTACGGTTATATACGAAAGACCAGTTAGATAGCATCGAAAAAGAACTAATTAGCTTACAAAACGCGTTTATATCTTTTCAGAAAAAGCACGGGCATATTCCTATGCCAGGATATACGCATATGCAAAAAGCTATGCCGTCTTCTATCGAATTGTGGATTGGAAGTATGATCGCATCTCTTCAGGATGATTTGGTTTTGTTGCATGTGGCATTTGAATTAGTAAATTCATCGCCTCTGGGATCTGCAGCAGGATACGGAGTGCCACTGGATTTAGATAGGAATTATACTGCGAAGGTATTAGGATTTTCAAGCGTTACAGAAAATCCTTTGTATGTTCAGAATTCCAGAGGAAAAGTGGAGGCAGTAGTTTTAAGTAGCTGTATCAGTATTCTTCAGACGATTAACAGATTTTCATCTGATGTACTCCTTTTTACTACGTCTGAGTTTGATTTTTTTAGCGTTTTAGAAAAGGTAACGACTGGGAGTAGCATTATGCCACAGAAAAAGAATGTGGATCTGGCTGAGCTTTTAAGAAGTAAAGTTCATTTGGTTTTAGGCAACTATACGCAGATAGTTTCACTTACCTCAAATCTTATTTCCGGTTATAACAGAGATTTGCAGGATACGAAAAAACCGCTTATGGAAAGTCTGGAGATTACCCTTTCTTCTATTATGGTATGTTGGATATTGCTGGAGAGTCTAGCGCCAAATAAAAAAGTTTTAGAGTCTTCTATGACTGAGGAGTTATTTGCTACGGAGCAAGCTTTGAAGCTTGTCAAAAGCGGTATGTCGTTTCGTGATGCATATAAAAAAGTGGGGAAAAAATGGTCCACCCAATCTTCCCGTTCGTCTTAGCTATTATTCATAGCGGACTCACGGGGCGATTATGGGCGGATGCAGAAACTCTAAAAACTCGTGAAACTCGTTAAGAGTTTCTAGCAAAAGGAGGTGAAAAACATGAAAAATAAAACACAGTATATAAAAGCAGCTTCGTATGAAGCAAAAGTCGGAGAAGTGAAAAAAGTTTTACTGCTTTATTCAGGAGGACTGGATACGTCGGTGATGCTTAAATGGATTCAGGATAATTACCATGTGAAAGTGGTAACGCTTACTGCGGATTTAGGACAGCAACATGATGATCTAGAAGCCATTCGAAAGAAAGCTTTGAAATTCGGAGCTGTGGAAGCCATAGTCCTCGATCTGAAAGAAGAGTTTGCAAATGAATATATCGCGAAAGGCATTAAGGCAAACGCTTCGTATCAAGGAGACTATCATTTATCGACTCCTATCGGGAGAGCGATTTTAGGAAAAAAAGCAGTAGAGATTGCTCGGAAAGTGAAAGCCGATGCTATAGCACATGGATGCACTGGAAAAGGAAATGATCAAGTGAGGCTCGATGGATATATTCTGACCCATAATCCTGAAATGAAAATTATAGCTCCTGTTCGAGAATGGGCGATGGATAGAAAT
>CALRDJ010000024.1 GCA_943354875.1 Candidatus Levybacteria bacterium GW2011_GWA1_37_16
TTCTACTTTCACCATCTAGAACTCGCTACTTAAAAGATATTTCCTTGGACTTTCCTGATCAACGCTTTTAACTTAACTACCTATCAGTATAGCAGACTAGAAGAGGTTTGTCAACTATAGGACGTAGTCTCGATTTAGCTTTTTTATGAAGCAGGAGAAAATTAATATATGAGGTTAATCTAGGGTATATTTAACTTCGTACGAAGCTGTTACCTGCGCTGTTTTATCAGGGAAAGTTGGTTGGTAAGTAGGATCTGTAGGCTGAAGATCTTTAATCGATAAGATATCACCTATGCGCTCTCGGTTGATTTGTGCAATTTTTTCAGTTTGATTTCGTGCGTCTTGCAGTGCTTGTTCTCGTGCTTTATTTTTATATACTAAGATATCTTTAACCTCATAGCTCGTTGAGACATTTGCTGTAAATGGGAATGCATTAGCTATTTTATGAAAATCGCTAATGGAATTGAGGTCTTCTTTGGCAATGTGGATACTAAATTGGGTTTTGGCAATAAATGGAAAGTTATTTGGAATTGGAGAAGTAGTTGGCGAGGCATCATACCCTCCCTGTTGGGGCTCGTATGTATACATAGTAATAGAGCTTTCTGAAATTCCTTTCGTAGTTAATGCCTGTTTTAGCTTATCAGAAGCTATTTTATTATCTGTTCGAGCCTGTTCTTTTCCGGATGCTGAGGTGAGAACATCAGCATAGATAGTAGCACCGTCTGCTTGTGCGTTGACTATTCCGTAGCCTGTGACCTCTACGGTTCTTTTCGTCTCATTTCTTGTTTTTAGAAAAACTGATGCTCCACCTAGGGTAAGTCCTATGATGAGAACTATAAGTAATAAAACAATGTGCTTAATCCCTTTTGATATCTTCATGTACTTATATTACAGCAGATGTCTTATTTGCGTGTCAATAGTTACTATTTCGTATTACAAAGCATTTTATATTCACAGGTGGCGCAAAAAGTACTGTGAGAACAGAGAAAATCACTGGTTGAAATCTCATCTAGTTTTTCTAAAATATCTCTCTCTGCTTCTTGTAGTTGTTCTAGAGTTCTTGATGTAGTAAATTTTTTATCATGCTCCACGAAGTGGAGAGAAAGTAGTATTTCATCGGGTTTTTTATTTAGGATTTCATCATGAACTTTCATAGCAGCGAGAGCATACAGCGTCAACTGCTTGTTTGTCGCTAATTCTTTTTCATCTGGCATATTACTACCAGTTTTGTAGTCGATAATTTCTATGCGATTATTCTCAAGCTTATCGATGCGGTCGATTCGACCGCCGACTCGTATATACGAATCGTCTTTTTTTTGTAAATTAAAATTAAATGGAGTCTCTACTGCTATTGTATTAGGCTTTTTATCGCCGATATTTTTCGTTATGTAATCTGTTACTACTTTTTCTGCCTTAATCTTGGCTTCTTTCTCATGTTCTCGACTATCATATCCCTCACTTGACCAATTTTTCTTTACCATATCAGAAATATCTTCTATGGTTGATTTCCCGAGTAATGCTTTCGCGTAAAAGTCGCGAAGTGTGGCGTGAATACTGGTTCCGTATGTTTGGGATGCAGTCTGGGGAACTGGGATTTTTAAAATATATTTTAGTTTGTAATGAAGCGGACAAAATTCAAATGTCTGGATTTGCGAATACGAGATGTAGGTGATGGGGTATAGCACGTGGGGTGTAGGGGGTAGTTTCGAAATAGTTTCGGTTTGTTGCCAGTCGAGAAGAGATTCTTGGACTGATATTTTTTCTTCAGATTTTTTACTAAGTAGTTTTTCTACATATTCTTTTCCAAGCGTTTCGTAAATGAAAGGAGACAGTTTTCTTTCTCGTTTTCCTTCTCCGTAAAACTTTGCAGCGGTGAGAAAGAGCTTATCTTTTGCGCGTGTCATGGCCACATAAAAAAGTCTTCGTTCTTCTTGGATGTGATAGTCACCTTCTGGAAGTAATTCTTTAATAAGTTCTTGTGGGATAGGAATGATTTCTTTTTTATCTCGAGACGGAAAACGTTGGGTTACTAAATTTGTGATAAAAACTACAGGGAATTCTAGGCCTTTACTTGAATGAATGGTAAGTATGTTCACTGCGTTTATATCACTCCAATCGGTGTTGCTCGCCTGTGGGCTTTCTCCGAGCTGTATGGAGAGATCAAGCCAATCAACGATTGCAAATACTGATGAATCAGGCTGTGTAGCCTCAAGTGTTTTTATTTTTCCAAAGAATTTAGCGATATTTTGAATTACGAGTTCTTCCTCTTCGGTTTTAGCATTATTAAATGTCGCATACAGTCCTGATTTTTGTAAAAAATTAAATAAAATTTGTCCTGCTGTTTGGGTAGATACTACTGATAGGTGATACTTGAGGAGTTCATGCACTTTTTTTAAATTTTCTGTCCCTGTGTTGCTAAAAGACAATTCTGGTTGTAGTTTTGCATCCATCTGAGCTATTGATATCTCTATGGATTCAAATAGCGTGAGGTTTCTTTTCCTAGATAAGTTGAGGAGTGCTGCGATATTACGTGAGTCAATGTTAAAAATTGGGATACAGAGTACTCGATAGAGTGCTGTAGAGTCTTCGAAGTTATATAGCACTTTTAAGTAAGCTATGAGATCTCGTATTTCTTCTTTTTGAAATAGTTTTGCAGGGCCAAGAAATTGAAATGGAACGTTTTGTCTTTCAAATTCTCGAATAAAAGGTTGGGCATGGTCGTTCGCCCTGACTAAGATAGCGATGTCCTTATATTCGACCCCATCTTCTGTCAATTCTTGAATTTTTTTAATAACTTTTTCTGCTTCATCTTCTACGCGATTTTCTATAAGAAATTCTATAGGTTCTCCTTTTAGTTTTCTCATAGAGACTAATTTCTTATCGACTTTTTCTTTTATTTCGAGCCGGTCAGGGTTATTATTCTGGATCATTTCATATGACTTATTTAATATTTCCTCAGACGAACGATAGTTTTTCGTAAGTGTTACAATTCTCGTATTTTTGAAATGTTCGCGAAACTGCACCATATTAGAGGTAGCAGCACCTCGCCATCTATAAATAGCTTGGTCATCATCACCTACAGCTGTGATATTTTTCGCGTCTCCACTGATTAAGATAGCGAGTTGGTTTTGGGCAAAATTTGTATCTTGGAATTCGTCGACCAGAATATATTTAAATTTTTCTTGATATTGCTTCAAGACATTTTTTCTTTTTCTAAATAATGTTAATGTTTGAGAAATAAGATCTGAAAAATCCATAACACTTTCTTGGATTTTCAATTCTTCATATTTTTTATATGCATTGGCCAATTCTTGGATTTTTTGAATTTCAAGTATATCTTCTTCGGTTTTTTCATTAGTATTATTTGGAATTGAATATTTGGAATTGGATATTTTCTCAGCGTATTGTAGATATTCTTCTACGCTGATATCTTCATCCTTAAGTCGGGAAAAGTGCTGGAGAAGGGCGGAGAGGAATTTTGTAGGATTTCCAAGTGGTCTAAAGTATTCCACTTCAAACTGAAATAGATGTTTTTTTAAAAATAGTACTGCATCTGCTTCGGCGATGAGTTTAAAAGAGGGATCGAGTCCTATGTGTATTGCCTCATCTCTAAGTATTCGCTCACAGAAGGAGTGATAGGTGGCTATCCATAGCTGGCTATATCCGTATGGAAGGATAACATCGACTCGTTCCTCCATTTCTCGTGCTGCTTTTTCGGTAAAGGTGAGTGCTAGGATGGATTCAGGGGGTATTTTCTTCTCAAGTATTAGATGTTCAATGCGTTTAGTGATGACAGTGGTTTTTCCTGTTCCTGCTCCGGCTATGATGAGGAGTGGTCCTTCGCCATGTTCGATGGCTTGTTGCTGTTCAGGGTTAAGTACAGATTTTGTCATGGTCATATCTTACCACAACAAAAATGATGTTTATTCTACAATCACCGTGCCACGCATGCTTGGGTTTAGGTGATTATGATATGCATATTTACCGGGTTTATCAAATGTCAGCTGTACTGATGCACCATCAGGAAATGCACCTAGGTTAAGTGGTGGATATGCTACATGAGTCGGATGCGCATCAGAGTTAACAGTTAGCGTGCCACCGCTTTTATTTGTCCAGACAACCTTTGCTCCTGCCTTCACGGTGATAGTTCCCGGTGAAAAGGTATCTTTAGTTGCGATAACGGCCGTGTGCTCGACGAGGGGTTTAGTCGGAGTAGCAGTAGCAGGAGCAGTAGTCGTTGGAGTGACTGGTCCAGGCTTGGATTTGGTCACGGATGAGCTGGTAAGTACGATAGCTCCGCCCACCATAAGTAGAATTACAATTATGCCGATAAGAATCTTATTGCTCATAATGAGAGCGTATCACATCTCGTAAGCATACTGCAATATTTAGGAAGAAACGCTCGTAGCTTCTTCTTCAAGAAGCTTTGTGGTGTTTAGCTTGCCTCCAATTTGAGCAAACCCGATGGAAACATTTCCAAATTGGTTGGTCGCGTTAGTCAGGTGTCTTCCGAGCACGGTGAGATTTTCATCCACTTTTTTGTAGTCATTTTCTAGTGTTCGTAGTAATTTAAAAACTTCTTTTGATTTCGTTTCTATCTTCTTTCCTTCGAAGGAGAGCAAGATGGTTTGCAGATGCGCGTAAAGCGTACTGGGAGAAACTATATAGACACGAGATTTTTTCGCGTACTCCATGATGTCATTATCATTTACAACTTCGTAATATACTGATTCACTGGGTACGTACATCAACGCAAAATCCATAGTTCCCTCGTCGGGCAATATGTATTTGCTGGAGATTGCTTCTATATGTTTTTTTATATCACGAGTGAATTCTTTTTGGTATGAGGCGTGGTCGGGAGTTCCAGAATCAGCTTTGCTCATTCGCTGAAAATTCTCCATAGGAAATTTACTATCGATAGGTAAAATACCTGCATCAGTTTTTATCGCAGCATCTACCTTCTCTCCTGATTTAAATGCGTATTGGAGTAGGAAGCTGTTTTTAGGAAACATTTGAGATATGAGATCTTTTAAGACTTGTTCTCCTATATTTCCTCGTAATTTCGGGCTTTTTAAAAAATCTTGAAGTTCTTTCATGCTTCTTCCGATTTCTGACATCTGCCCTACTTCTTTTCCTACGTCTCGGATAACAGTAGCAGCGCGATCCAAGCGTTCATTTAATTGCTTAGAGTTTTCCTGTAAAACCTTGGCCATCTCCGACGAGTTGCTCCGCATAGCATCGTTTAGTGTTCTATTCGTATTGTCGATCGACGACTGCATGCTTTTCAGCCATTGAATGAGTGATTCATCTTGTGGTTTGGAAGTAGTCGAGAGTTTTTTATTCAGGAGAAATAAGACAGCAGCAAATCCGATGATAATTGTTATGAGCAGGACAGGTTCCATGTGTGAAGAGTATTATATCATGAGGAGGCAAGTAAGGAACAAAAGATTACAAAAGAAGATTGTGGTTAGCAGAGCTTAAAGACTCTATATTAATTCTGAATAAACTATAATCTTTTAAAACATCATAGTTAGTTCAGAAAGGTTTTTGCTGAGACTTTTTTTTCCACTGTTTTCTTCGCGCTTCTGTCCATCTAATATAAAGCTTTGGAGTGATAATGTTGTTCAAATTGATCCACTACCCCATATTGCGATCCATTGACAATGTCCCAGTTAATGTTATATACATATATAGGAATTATACTATGAAATCTGAACAGCGCAGGTGGGAACAATCCTCAGGGTGGTCACAACCTTTAACTACAAAACTTGAAGAGATTCCTCAGTTAGTTTTTGTTTTTGGTGGGAGTTCGCTCGTAAGCACAGAGCCAATATTTAATCAATTAAAACAACTATATCCTAAGTCGCATATTCTTTTATGTTCTACAGCAGGCGAGATCATAAACACATCCGTTACGGATAATTCTGTGGTAGCAACAGCAGTTTATTTTAGTAAAACCTCTTTTCAATTTGGTCAAGTAGAAATTCCTCAAGCAGAAGAAAGTTATGAAGTGGGTAAAAAGTTGGCAAAACAACTTCCAACACAAGATTTGATACATGCGATGGTTTTTTCAGATGGATTACATGTGAATGGTACTGCTTTGGTGAAAGGATTGACAGAAGTTTTACCCAATACCGTTTCGGTAACTGGGGGTTTAGTTGGAGACGGCAGTGATTTTAAGCACACCTATGTAGGATTGGACGAAGTGGCGAAGGAAAAAAACATTATTTTAATTGGCTTTTATGGGCAGTCATTAAAAGTTGGTTATGGATCAATGGGTGGTTGGGATTCATTTGGACCGGAACGTATTATTACTAAATCAAAAGACAATGTGCTTTTCGAATTAGATGGGAAACCAGCATTGACATTATATAAAGAGTACTTGGGCGAAAAGGCATCTGGACTGCCAGGTACGGGTTTACTCTTCCCCCTCAGTATAAGGTTAAAAGATGATATTGAGAAGAAAAATGAAGTAGTAAGAACTCTTCTGGCAGTAGATGAGAAAACTCAAAGCATGACTTTTGCTGGTGATATGCCTGAGGGTGCATATGCAAAATTAATGAAAGCCAATTTCGAACGTCTAGTAGAGGGAGCATCAGGAGCTGCAGGCTTAACGAAGAGCTCATTAGATATTGGTAAGCCAGAGTTAGCGATTTTAATTAGTTGTATTGGTCGTAAGTTAGTGTTAAAAGAGAGAGTTGAAGAAGAAACTGAAGCTGTAAGGTCTATACTGGGAGATCTGGCTGTTATGACAGGATTTTATTCATATGGAGAAATATCCCCCACGGCACCAACTGAAAAACAATGTCGTTTGCATAATCAAACAATGACCATTACTACTTTTATGGAAGAATAATGTGCTTCATAAAACACTTCATAGGCAATTAATAAAAGCATTTGGCTCGGAAGAACGGATACCAAAAGATCTTGATCTACTATTCCAAGCAATAAGCGATACATATCTCCACGCTGATGAAGACAGAGATTTAATAGAAAATTCTTTAGAGATTAGTTCTAGAGAATTAGAACAACTCAACATTCAATTACGATCAGAAAACGAACTTATTGAAAAAGAAGTTGAAAAACGGACACAAGAGCTATCTGCAGAAAGAAATAAAATGGAGGTTACTATTAGTGGCATCACCGATGCCGTTATAGCACTTGATTTAGCAAAAAATATAATTATTTTTAATAGGGCAGCAGAGACGCTAATGGGTATCACCAAAGAAACAGTGATGGGTCGGCCTATCTCATCTGTTTTTCATTTGTTTGAGAAAGATCAGGAAATATCCGACGTGTTGTATGCACCGGTGAACAATTCCGATTTTGAAGGAGTCGCTTTCAAGAAAAATGCGCTTCGGTTGGTCGCAGGGCCGAAAGAATCTTTCGTAAATCTCACGACAGGTCAAATCCGCGAGGGAGTGAGTGTGCATATCGGCTGCATTTTGATTCTTCATAATATTACTGAGGAAAAGGAACTTGAGCAAATGCGTTTGGAATTTGTCTCAATGGCCGCGCACGAGCTTCGAACCCCGCTCACCTCAATTCGCGGTTATCTTTCTGTTTTTATGAACGAAAGCGCGTCGCAGTTCACGCAAGAGCAGAAATTATTCCTGACTCGCATTCAGTCCTCGTCTGATCAGTTGATGGGGTTGGTCGAGAATTTACTGAACATTTCACGAATTGAAAAAGGTACGTTTACCGTGACTCGTGAACAGGCGAACTGGGAGGAAATAATAAAATCTGTGGTGGAAAGTTTTAGCGAGATTGCCAAAGAAAAAAATGTCACGCTGGGAATTTCTGCACTCCTGACCAGTATTCCAAATGTTCTAGTCGATCCGCTTCGAATTCGCGAAGTGATATCGAATTTTATCAGCAATGCTATCAAGTATTCTGAGAACGGATCGGTCATCACGGTCGGAATATATATGCACGATACTGATGTTATTACGTATGTAAAAGATACCGGGATCGGAATCCCGAAAGAGGCTATGGGTAAACTGTTTACCAAATTTTACCGGGTCAGTGACACATTTACCCAACATGCAGACGGTACCGGGCTTGGACTGTACATCGCAAAAGCAATTGTAGAGGCACACGGAGGAAAAGTCTGGGTGGAATCAGAGGTTGGAAAAGGATCAGTATTTAGCTTCTCGCTTCCGGTATCTTGAGAATTTTTGGTTATATAGTATAATAAGGCTATGGCACAGAAAATATTGGTCGTGGAAGACGAAGATTTTATTCGGGAGTTATATAAACGACAGCTGACGCTCGCCGGATTTACAGTAGATTCGCTAAATAGTGCCGATGCGGCTGAAATACAGATCACCCAAAACGCATACGATCTTATTCTTCTGGACATCATGATGCCTGGAAATATGAATGGCATAGAGTTGCTTAAAAAACTCAAGCAAAATGAATTGACAAAACAGGTTTCGGTGGTGATTCTTACCAATTTAGGATTAGATGATCTTGTTAAAGAAGCGATGGCTGCCGGAGCCAGAGGGTTTTTAGTAAAAGCAAATTTTACTCCTGATCAGATCGTTGCTGAAGTAAAAAAATACCTCGGGGATACGGGGGTACACGTTCCTAATCCAAGTACACCTCCGGATCAGCAGTAAGAAAGAATCTCCGATGTTATTTGGTACACGTAGCTATTAAGGTTTTAATCCTCCCAATAATAATTGCCACCCGTTTTTAGAGAAACATCAAGCTATTTTTAGTAAAGTTTTTTATAACGAATGAATGAACTATAATCTTTTAAAACATCATAGTTAGTTCAGAAAGGTTTTTGCTGAGACCTTCGTTTTTCCCATTGCTTTCTTCGTACTTCTTTCCAGTTCGTTCCGGATCGTGGAGGCATAGACTTCGTAATAAAATGATCTATGTTTTCCCAGAGCTTTGCCCATTTTTCTTGCTGAATAATATCATCAAGCACTGCTATGTAGCCTTTTCCTCTATGATGAAGCGTTGTTTTAATATTCCAAATAGTAGTATCTGTTACTTTAAGGATTGAGTTTATGGTTGGATAGTCATATCCCTTTCGTAGCATAAACGCGATAGCCAATCGTTTCCCAATCATAAGTTTTTCTGTTGGCGTCAGCAGATCATCGAGAAAAATGTTTAGTTTTGCTTTATTAGATATTGATGTAAGAGATGTTGATAGGAGATTGATAATTCTATCTTCTACTTGTTTTTGGAGAAATCGTTTAGACACTTGAGTCATATACTGATTAAACTATATTGTTTTAAAACATCAAAGTCAATTCATTTTTATGGCTATGATCGAGTGTTGATAAAATAAAAGTTAGTCGAAGTGAAGTTCTGGGTTAGGAGTAAGATCCTTCCAGGAAACCTCTTTATAATTATAAAATCCTGCGGTGGCGATCATGGCAGCATTGTCTGTGCAGAGATGTTTTGTGGGCACTGATAATGCAATATCCAATTTCAAATTTCCAATTTCAAATGCGATACGGTCAGTTAAGGTCTGGTTCGCAGCGACGCCACCGCCCAGAAGTATTGATTTGACTTGGTGTTTTTCTGCCGCGCGGATGGTCTTCTTAACGACTACTCGAATAATTGCTTCTTGGATTCCTGCACAGATGTCGTTTATGGTTTGATCGTCTAGTCTTGTTGTTCCAGATGGGGATCCAGAATTCCCCTTGGGAGATTCTGAAACAAGTTCAGAATGACCCTGGAGTCGTGTTATCTCCCGGGATGCTGCTGCTTTGAGTCCTGAAAAAGAAAAATCAAAATCATTCGTTCCTATCATGGGACGGGGAAAGGTAAATCGTTTCGGATCACCATGCTTAGCTTTTTGTTCCATAAGGTGTCCTGATGGATATGGAAGACCGAGCATCCTGCCGATTTTGTCAAATGCTTCTCCTGCTGCATCATCACGAGTACCGCCAAGCCATTCTATATGGCCGTGATCCTTCATGAGTACTAAATCCGTATGTCCACCAGAAATTATGAGACCAATGGCAGGAAACAGAGGCACTACAGTAGAATTTTCAGTTTGAGCAGTAGTCGGTAGTCTGTAGTCTGGAGTCTCAATCCAGTTGGCATATAAGTGTCCGTATAGATGATTCACTGGAATTAAGGGCTTGTTCCAGGCGTAAGAGAGAGACTTAGCTGTCTCTACGCCTACTAGTAAAGAGCCAATTAAACCCGGTCCGTACGTTACTGCTATGGCATCAATACCAGGTCTTAGATCTTGGATGCTAGATCCTAGTTGAGCTTCATTGATTGCTTGGTCGATGACAGGAATGATGAATTTGAGTTGTTCGCGTGCGGCTACCTCAGGAATTATTCCGCCTGTTTGGGCATGAAATTCTAAGGAAGTGGAGATTATATTGGAGAGAACTGTAACTGGTTTGGTTTTTGTGGTGGCTCTGATGATTGCGGCAGCGGTCTCATCGCATGAAGTTTCGATGCCTAGGATAATCATGTAGTTACTTAATGGTTACAGTGTCGCCATTTTTGATTTTATATTTCTCTGAATCTCCAGCATTTATTTCAATTACAGTATCAGCTGGTTCTTCAGATTTTACGATTATTGGAACTTCATCAGCTGACTTGGGTGCTTGCATGTCTGGAAATATCGTGACTATTTTTCCGTCTTTTACATATATAATATCGATCGAAACTTTCATGTTTTTCATCCAGAATGGGTAGAGATCTGGTTTATCAAACTTGAAAAGCATACCACCATCTTTGGCTAACGTAGTTCGTCCAGAGAGACCTACCTCTTTATCTTTTGCGGTCTTGGCTTCTTCTAGTTTGAAGTCGTGTCCATTTATAGTCACGGTTTTCGTCGCAGGTCCCATGAATGGCAATGGGTTACCTTTTAGATAATCCTGAGAAAACTTGCCTATTACGACAATTAAAATAAGTAATGCGAATAATCCTAAAACAATCTTCATGCTATTTGTGAGAGTCGAGTAGAGGAGAACTCTGGCAGACGATCTATGACATCTAGTACTTCTGCGCCGGTTTCTCTTGCGTGTCGCTCTTTATGAGACCTGTATGGATCTCCCTGGGTTGTAGCGATCACTCTCGGCTGTAATGTGCGTATTATATCACCATAGTCCTCATCTTTGCAAAGAGGTGGGAGTAAAATGGTAAAATCGACTGAGGTGAGGCTGGAAACGACTGTCGCACGGTCTTTTTGGGTGTGAATAGGTCTATTTTCTCCTTTTGATTTACGAATAGTTTCATCGCTTTCTATAAATACTATAAGCATATCTCCTATTTTTTTCGCTTCTTCTAGAAAACGTACATGTCCCAAATGAAGGATATCAAAGCAACCTCCTACTAATACGATATCTTTTTTCTGATCATGGAGCGCCTTGGCAAGATCTTTAATTTCACTCAGAGAAGTTATAAGATTCATAAATATTATTATTTTGTGCCACGTAGAAATACTGCTTGCCAAGGTCTGTAGTTGGATACAAATTTATCCGATAGATACACCTGATTGTTTTTTTTAACGATGCGGGTAAACTCTATATTTGCACCAGCTGCTGCAAAGTCAATTTGCTTTACGGTACCCCTTGGAAGACTTGGATCATCTTGATACAGCGGTTCTGGAGCGGGAGTTTGGTTTTTTATAACAGGCGTGGACATCTCTACAGATCGACCATCTAGGGTGCCGTACAGATATACGGTTAGTCGTAGCTCAGTCGGATCAAGTACTGTTTGAATTAAAATAGAATTTTGAGTGTCATTTTTAAATTTTAAATCTACACTTGGTACATAGACAGTCGCATCAATTCCAGGTGAAGTACCCTGCTCGTAGTAAGACACGCGATATGCATGAGCTGTTCGGGAAACGATAGGAAGTCCACCATTTAGTAGAGCTCGAAAAAATGTGGTAGAAACCTGACATACTCCGCCACCGTCGCCAAGCACAGTATGGCCGTTTTCTATTACATATGCCTGTTTGTATCCGGTAAACTTTGATACATCTCCGAGGCTGTTAACAAAAGAGAATACTTCGCCAGGAGCGATAATGACACCATTTATTCGCGATGCTGCGAGGGTTACGTTATGAATTCTTTCGGGTATAGATCCCTGGAAAAGAGAAGTGCCCGTGCCGATAAGCTCCTTTATTCCTAGGTTGTTGGCTTTATCTGTCGTTATCTTAGGTTTTAGGGTAGTTATCGGAATTACGATAACTATAGATTGAGGTGTTTGCGCAGCCAAGAGAGATTTCATAGATGAGAATAGTTGGTTTTTTGCAGTTTTTATTTCTAAGCCACGACCCTCGCTCGAAGGCTGGAACGCGCTGACGCGTCCATTTTCAAACTGAAAAAGCGCATCTACGGGTTCTATATTAATAGCTTTTTGCATTGGTTCTAGGGCGAGGGTGAGTTTTTCTTCTGAATATCGATAAGAAGGTGATAGATTAACTCCATTTATATAGCTTTCAAAAATAAGATTAATATTTGAGAGTATATTTGTAGAGCGTCCGACGCTGTATGCTTGTTCTGCGAGTAGTTTTTCATCGTAGCCTATTTCTAAGTCTTTTGCCGATAAGCTCGTTTCTTCATTTTCAGCTTTGAACAGAAAGGTACTGTTTTGGATCTGAGCGTTTTTCGTAGCATAGAACTTTTCTACGTCTGCTTGCGTTTTTCCGGCCATTGAGATGCCTCCTATCATAATTCCTGGATATACCACCTGTGAATATGTATGCTGAAAGTAAATGAAGACAAAACTTACGAAGAGAAAAATACCAAGACATGCTCCTACAGAAAACCAAAAAACACTCTTTAAAACTTGCCGCATATGAATGCGACGAATTAAGTGACGATGTGTTTCATCTATGTGTTTTTTGTTTTGCATAAGAGTAGGGAGGGGATACTGAGTTTTCAATTTGATCCTCAGTCGCTTTTGGTATTATACTATATATATGGCCATGGATGAAAACACTGTTTTTAATGGAGTAAAGCCTGCAGGTGCTGTCCCTCCTGTAGACACGCCACCGGTAACACTGGAGTCTTTATATGGTCCTACTGTGTCGCAGCAGCAACCACCCTTGAGCACGCCAGTCGTTCCCGTCGCTCCTCTGTCGTCCCCGGTGCCCACTTTAGTTACGCCCAACCCTATTTCTCCACCACCTCCATCTATTCCGCCGTCTTCGTTTCCGCCACCGCCTGATTCATCTCATCTGTCAAGGCTTTCCGCACTGCCACTCGCACTTATAGCAAAGGCTGGGCTAGGACTGCTCTTGGTCGTTTTGATAATATTAGGGATTTTTAAATTTGTTCTTCCGATGTTTTCAGGTGCTAAGTCGGGCAATGTAGAGCTCACTTATTGGGGACTTTGGGAAGATCCGAATGTGATGAATGCAGTTATTTCTGATTTTGAGCGGGCAAATCCTACTATAAAAGTAAAATATACTAAACAAGATATAAAGCAATATCGGGAGCGACTTATGATTCGCATTAAAGAAGGTAATGGTCCTGATATATTTCGGTTTCATAATACATGGCAGCCACAGCTTTCCTCTGTGTTATTGCCGCTCTCAAATGACGTGATGAGTGTAGATGAGTTTAAAAAGGGATTTTATCCCGTAGCTCAGCGGGATCTTATAAAAAGTGGCGCGCTCTATGGTATTCCGATAGAGATAGATACCCTCTCTCTTTTTATTAACTCAGATATTTTGAGTGCTCTCGGTCTTTCGGCTCCTCAGACATGGGAGGAATTTTTGACCATAGCTTGTCAGGCTACTACAAAAGATCAGAATGGTAAAATTAAGACGTCTGGGGCTGCTTTGGGAACGTTTGATAATGTGACACATGCGCCAGACCTTGTATCCCTTCTTTTGGTTCAGAATGGTGCAAATATGACTAATCTGACTTCTACTTCGTCGAATGCTATCGACGCACTAAATTTTTACAGTCGATTTGCGCAGACGAGTGTTTGTGTGGATAGTAATGGCAAAGATGTCGGTCCTGTTTGGGATGAGACGCTTGATCCATCTATTTTGGCATTTACTAAGGGAAACTTGGCTATGTTTTTCGGATATTCTTGGGATATCTTGACAATTAAAGTAGCAAATCCTGGATTGCCATTTCAGACTTACTCGGTGCCTCATTTGCCAGGAAGAAATAACACAATTGCGAGTTACTGGGTAGAGGGTATATCTCAAAAAAGTAAAAATCAAAAAGAAGCTATGTTGTTTCTTAAATTCCTAGCTCAAAAAGAAACTGAGCAGAAATTATTTACTGAAACTTCGAAAACTCGAGAGTTTGGTGAGCCATATGCGCGAATGGATCTGAGCGCATCTTTATCTTCCAATAAAATGCTGAGTCCGTTTGTAGAACAAGCGCCGTCTGCAGTGTCTTCATATTTCGCAGCAGATACGTACGATGAGGGAATGAATACCAAGCTGAATGGGTATTTAGGAAATGCAGTGCGTTCTATGTTGGAGAATACATCTGCAGATAGTGCGCTTAAAACATTATCTCAGGGTATTTCTCAGGTTTTTCAACAGTACGGTATTCAATAAATCTTCAGCCTATTACTATAGTATAATCGTTGCATGAAAAGCGCTGTTTTAAAAGCTATAGTAAAAGCCGTTTTGTATTCAGATATTTTTAATTATCCGCTAACTCGGGATGAGTTATGGAAGTATTTAATCGTTGATGATGAGAAAAAGATAAGTAGGAAAGAGTTTGAAGAAGAAATTGATCAGATTGCTAGTATAGAAGAGGCTGAAGGAATGTATTTTTGTTCCCATAAGACTCGCCTCGTGGGTATTAGAAAAAAACGAGAGAAAGTTAGTCAGGGTAAGTTTAGGATAGCGCAGTCTGTTAGTCGTTACCTAAGATTTATTCCTACGATTCAGTTTATAGGTGTTAGTGGAGGATTGGCGATGAGTAACGCAGACTCGAAGGATGATATAGATCTATTTATTATCTGCGAAAAAGGAACAGTATGGACGACGAGACTACTCACCTTGGTTGTTTTAGAGGTGTTAGGTAGAAGAAGGAAAAGAAACGAGAAGAATGTGAGAGATAAGATTTGTGCGAATATGATTATTGACGAAAAATCACTGGATTGTTCTGTTTTGGGAAGAGATTTGTTTGTCGCTCATGAGATAGTACAGATGAAGCCACTTCTAAACAGAAATAATATGTTTGAAAAGTTTTTAACGATGAATAAGTGGGTTTTGGGTATGCTGCCCAATGGAATGGATACTGAGATGCTTAGATATCAAAATACGAAGAAAAAGAAGAAGAAATCACTTACTATCTTTGAGCGATTTGCGAAATGGTTGCAGTTGAAGAGTATTACGCGACATCAGACTACAGAAGTCATTACAGATGGAATTCTCGCTTTTCATCCGAAAGATTATCGGTGGAGTATTTTAAAGGAGTATGATAAGCGAGTAAAACGTTATGAAATATAAGACTGCAATTCTTGGTGGTACATTTGATCGTTTTCATGCAGGACATGAGAAATTCCTTCAGTATGCATTTTCGATCGCCGAAAAAGTAATAGTGGGGATAACGAGTAATGCATATGTATCTTCGCATAAGACCAATGATCTTCAGTCGTATGATGTTAGAAGAAAATTCCTAGAGCAATTCTTCTCTACTCAAGACCTTCTGGATAGAGTGGAGATTCATGAAATACATGATGAATTTGGTCCATCGCTGCAGCGAGACGTATCGATTGATGTGATTGTGGTAACTACATCGACAGTTGACGGCGCGAAGAAGATAAATGATGAGAGGACTAATTTAGGATTGACCTCGCTCGCAATTGAGCTCGTTCCTCTTCTGGAAGATGAAGAGGGAATTATTTCCTCGACTAGAATTCGTAGTGATGGGAAAGATTTGGATTTGATACATTTTCCACTGGTTTTAGGGCCCAAGACGAGAGCGATTTTGCATGAGCCGTTAGGAACGGTATCTACTTCCCTAAGTGCTTGGCTCGATCAGTATTTGGGCGATTTGGGTCGTTTGGTTACTGTGGGAGATATGACAACGGAAAAGGCGAATATCTTAAAACTGAATCAGGATATTTCAGTCGTTGATCTTTTCGTAGAACGGAAGAGG
>CALRDJ010000025.1 GCA_943354875.1 Candidatus Levybacteria bacterium GW2011_GWA1_37_16
TGATTTATTCATGGTTGCGCCAACTACACTGTCCCCTTTTGACTTGTCTACGGGAATACTTTCTCCGGTTATCATGGATTCATCAATACTAGATTCTCCTTCTATTATTTCTCCGTCTACTGGAATTTTTTCTCCTGGTCGGACACGAAGAATATCTCCAATTACAACTTGCTCTATGGGCACATCTGTTTCCTTGCCATCCCTTACTACCCGTGCTGTTTTTGCTTGCATGCCAATAAGTTTTTTTATAGCGCTACTTGTTCCCAGCTTGGCCTGCGCTTCAAAATATCTACCCAGAAGTATAAGCCCAATGACAATAACTGCCACATCAAAGTATGGCATGGCCTCCACGCCTAAACTCATAACAATCTGGGGGAAAAATGTAACAAATGCAGAATAGATATACGCAACCGTAGTGCCCAGGGCCACCAAGGTATCCATATTGGCAGTTCGGTGTTTCAGTGCTGGTATTGTAGCTCGATAAAATTCAAATCCGGCCCAAAACTGAATAGGGGTAGATAGGAGTAGTTGTACAAAAAAGTTCTTGAGAAATTCAGGAGCCGTTTCCATAAGCCAGGGAAAACTGCCCCATACCAATAAGCCACCTACAATAAGACTGGCAACAACTTTTACTTTCAATGCTGAAAGTTCTTTTTTCTTTTCGATTTCCTGCGTCTCTTCATTTTTATCTTCAAGCTCGAGCGTATAGCCAGTTTTGGCAATAGAGTCTGCTAATTGTTGTGGGGTGCAGTGGTCTTGGTCATAGGTAACGGTTGCTTTTGCAGTTGCAAGATTTACCACCGCATCGCTAACTCCTGAAGTCTTCTTTAAGGCACGTTCAGTTACGCGGATGCAGGAAGCACAATGCATGCCCTTGATTGAAAATGACTTCTTAACTTCTGCCATTGTTCCTCCAATTTTTAATAAGTTCTTTCCAATAAAAAAATCCTAAAATATAGATAAGTAATGCACTAGCAATTCCTGGATAGTAGCCCATTACGCTAATTGTTTTTACCACGTGATGAATCTCAAGTATAAAAATAAGTCCGAGGAATGTCGCTAAATATAAAACTGCCCGACCGCCTTTGAGAAGAATATAAGAAGTCGCTAACAACACCCCAATTCCTATTTGAAATAACAAGAACGTAGCTTGTAAAGAAGTCATGGGCTCAAATATTGAAAAAGCCCATTTAGATACAGAGTCTGTCTGATAAAAACCAGTCAGATATTCTTCTGTTCCATGAATTGCAAAAACAGGCATTGAAAGCAAAACTAATGTTTTAATTTTTTCAGTTATCATCATAATGTACTCCGACTATTCCATAACTCTTTCCAGTAGAAAAACCCAAGGATGGGATAAATCATCCCTGTAATCATACCTGGATAATAACCGCCAGATAATACTCCCTTAATTACATGATGTAATTCTATGACATAAATTATTCCGAATAATACAAGAAGAGCGTGAATCCACCTTCTATTTCCTATAAGAAGAATCACTCCAACAGGAACTAATATCCACCACATTGCATGAAAAGTCCAGTAAAAAACTTGAGTTTTTGTTTCTACCAAATTCCCAAAGAAAACCATCCAAGGATCATTAAAAGGAAACCCTGATAAAAACTCCTCCAATCCATGAAGATAAACTAAGCCTAGAGTTAATATTAAGATAATCTTGAGTTTTTTTGCAATCATGTTTTTATATTCTTTTTTTATTTACTGAATCTTTGGTAATCTCTAAATTACAGCTAGTGTGTTGCTTACACCAATCTTCACATTTTTGAGCAACCCCTTTTTCTTTATAAGAAAGTCCGCATTCAGAACAAGTGTAAAACTCTGGTTTATTCTTCATGCTACGATTATTTTTCCTTTGAACATATTCATGCCGCAAGCAAATTCATATTCACCCTCTTTTTGTGGTGTTACTTCGACCGTTACTTTTTTATTTAATGGCAAAAACTTTTTAATCTTAAAGTCACTCAACACCACTTCCTCAAGACAGCTGGATGGATCTTTTCTGGTAAAAGATATTTTTGTTGTTTTGCCTTTTGGTATAGAAATTACACTAGGAGAATATCCACCCTCAACAATAATATCCACACTAGAAGAAGTTGCTACTACTGCCTCTTCCTCTTTTTTCATCAAGAAAAACCAGTAGGTAAACGCCATTCCAGCAAGACTAAATAGTCCAATAATTAATTTATCTATTTCCATGTTTATTGTAATATCGGGTATTTCTTTACCAAATCTGATTGACCCCACCACCTATAGAGACTGAAACGATGGCCAACTTCTCCTCTGGCAAAAATAAGAAAGAGAAGGAGATAGATGATATGTTCATCTACTAATGGGTTATTTTCTGAAGGAAAAAGTGATAAGTACAAGAAAGAAATCAAAAGTACTCCACTGTACCCTGCAATTCTCAGTCCTATTCCTAGCAATAAAGACACACCAATACCAAGTAGGCCTAGCATAAAAAGCCAATCGATAAGAGGATTTCCAGCAAGACCATGAAAGAATGGAGCAAATATCCCCTCTGCTCCAAATTTCAAAAATCCTGTTGTTGGAGAAACGCCTTGTAACCAAGACTTATCTGGTGTTGTTGCAAACCCTAGCCCCCAAACTTTGTCTATAAATGCCCAGAAAAAAACAAAACCGAGCGCAAGTCTCAATAGAGAAAATAATTTATCTATTTTTTTCATATCCATATATAGCATACTGCTTTCCAGTATTTGCTCTAATACCCCCAGGCTTTTAGCCAACCACGCATTTGGTCTATTTCATTTGTTTGAGCAGTCATTATGTCATCTGCTAACTTTTGCATTTCTTCTCGTTGAGTTGAGCTTCTCAACATATTTGCCATCATTACAGCCATTTGATGATGAGGAATCATCTCAGATACAAATGCTTTGTCGAAATCTGCTGCATCTTCAAGGCTCTTCATGTCTGTCTCGTCACCCATCATGCCCATATGCATAGAATTCTGCTTGCTAGAGTCTGTCATGCCATGTCGATTCATTACATTCGTACCAGTTGAAACTTCTATTCCAAACCAGTTAGAATACCACTCTTTCATCATGGTTATTTCTTTTGTTTGGGAATCTATGATGTTGGTGGCTAATTGCTTTACCTCAGCACGCTTTGCTTTGGTCTGTGCCAGCTTTGCCATGGTGATAGCATCCTCATGATGTGGAATCATTTGTTCGATAAAATGAGCGTCTATAGTACCTGAGTTTTGTGCTACATTTTGGGAACCCCAGCCCATCATGCCATTACTTCCAACACTCGCTCTATTTGCCATAAGACCCCATACCACGAGTCCTCCAATTAGCAAACCTACTACTGCATATTTCATATTATTATTCATAGCTTCACCCCATTTATTTATTTATTCTCTTAAATAGCTTAATGAGTTCAGTGGTTGCTTTTTCTTTTTCATGTTCGAACTGATGAGGAACATGGGTTTCGAGGTGTCGCTGGAATAAAACAGCATCTAAGCTGGTAAGGGAGTTTTGAATTGCTAGGCTTTGATTAAGAAGATCTATACAGTAGACATCGTTTGCAATCATTTTCTGGAGTCCATCAAGCTGTCCTTTTATGATATTTATTCTTTTTTCAGCTTTTACTTTTACATCAGTATAATGAGATTTCATATATACAGAATATACCCCTAGGGGGTATATGTCAAGATGAGAAGTTAGAGGTGGATTAGGCGACGGCAGTATTTATACTTGATGATCCTGCATGAATATAATCAGTTCTCTCACATCCCGTGGCTTTTATGGCCACCAGTTCTCCTTCTTTTTTCCCTTTTGCAGAAAAATAAGGAGTTAGCCTAATCTTGGCTGACATCGGAGTGATGTTTCCATCCTCATCATAATTCATGGGAGTAGATAATCCTCCAGTAAATTCCTGAATAACATGGAGTCCACGAGCTTTTTGTGCGTTAGTGAGTATTTCATAGGAATCAACTGCTGACTTTTCGTGTAGGAAATGCACGCCTTGTGCCCATGAACTGCTTGCATCAAAACCTGATGACTTTAGTACAAATGTTCTTTTACTCCTCGATAGTGTGGCCAGACCTAAAGACGTATCCATGTTGTTGGGCATGCCGGGAGCGAAGAACTGTTCTTGTCCTACGATCCATGTGGGTGGAATAACACCTCTTAAGTGATTAAATGCTGCAGGACCTAATCGTTCTCGCAAATGGTTCTCAAACCGCTTGTCCCAAATGAAAGACAAGACAGCCTTCTCCTCCATGTGAGGTGTGGGAGATGGAGAAATTGACTGTTTTCCGGCAATTTTAGATTCTAGTAAAAGTTTGACGTCTGGATCAGAATCGTACTCTGAAAGATAAAATCCTCTGTATACGCTTCCTGGTGTATCTTTGCGTTCTTTGGCTGGTGATGCTGTCCACCGCCTATCGTTTCCAGAAAAAACTTCATCGGCTAGAAAAGTCATTTGTCCTGCATATTGCTGGGTATGGGGTGTGTAAATTATCTCTCCAGTAGCTGGAGTGGAAGCATGTACATGGTCTGTTAGCGCAGTATCTCCTACCATAGTTTCAAATCCCTCTCCGCGATAGCCTCTGTTTAGCATCTCGGCTAAAGCGAGTCCAAAGGGAGATGTTTCAACCTCGTTTATCGAAAAGCCTTTTGGAGTGATGACCATATCTGGTCTTAAGAATAAGTAGTCGATAGGCGTATCTACGAGAAAAATAGCTGGTTTATTCGTGTCCAGTATTTCTCTAACCCTCTCATCTGTTTTATGGAGTTCGTCTATCGCTCGGAAATAGCCGGTTATATCTGGGCCAATTTTTCCAACCTCTTTTTTCTGCTCAGGGGATAGTACTAGGGGAGTAGGAGAGACCCGAAAAGGAATTTTTTGGCCTGTTCTGTATTCATCTCGGCGAGCTTCATATATACCGTGATTACCGACTACCGCTTCGAGCTGAGGTCTCATATTCAGAGAGGATCATATATCATTTTTAATCCAAGCACAAGCGTGTTGTCGGTTGAGTACGGAAATTGTATACTACGGCTGGCATGATATACGAGAGAAGATCTGGGGTCCCACTTCTAAAAGACCTCACCGTTAATGACAGCTGGGTTAGGAAAACCTATGTAGAAATAGCCAAAGCAGGAAGGGAATTAGCTCGATTTGACTTCGATGATTCCTCAGTAATACTTCGAGCGAATCAGTTACAAGAAAACATATTATCTTCATTGCCTCAAGTAGGTGCAGTAGCGCGACCAGTAGATGAAGGAAAAGTTAGTGAGGTGCGTGATTTTATCGCAGAAGAAAAAAGTGGACTTATCGTCATGCGTCATGGCATCCAATTTGTAGAAGATGAAGAAAGAGGAAGGCTTACTGGAGCGGCTAGAAAAATCCGACTCATGCAATCACCGTATAATAGTAAAGATCCTGCCTCTGCGCAATCTTTGGCAGAAGTAGCGAGTATGGGAATTATTCTTATGCATTTAGGAAAAAAAATGCAACTTCCCGTTACGATTTTAAGTTCTGCAAACGTTAGAGCAGCAGATATGGGAGGTGTTATGAGTGTGGTAAATGGATTTCGCGTAGAGATAGACGATCGGTTAACATGCGTCAACTATCCGACAAACAGATCAGATGAGGAGCTTGAGGCACTACTTGGTCGGGATAATGTAGGAGCTCTGACATGGAAGAAAGAAATTCTAGACAGTGTCTGTGGTGACGGTACATTTAAAACTATCGATAGCGATATGCGCACTATGATAGATGCACATACAGGGACAAAAGGATTGACGATTCTTATAACGCATACTCCTCAAACAAATGCAGCAGATGTTATAGCGGGAGATATTCCGATGCGTATGCCAGAGCTAGGGTTTCGAGTGTTTAATGGTGATAGCTCAAAGCGTTTTATGGGAAATATATTCGCAGCATAAGAGGATGTATGTAAGTTGTACATATAATCTTATTAAGCGGAATAAGATTATCTGCAACGTGAGAGTTGGCTTCTGATAGCGGTATCTATAGCATCAGTAAGTACGGGTATCCATATCGCATATCCTCTTTCATTTGGGTGGTAGCCATCTGCGGCAAATAATGAACGATCTGCCCGAAAAAGAGGTCCGGTTTTTTCAGCAATAGGAGCAAGTGTGGCAGTATATTTAAATACGATATTGTTAAAAACGCTATTTACTATGTTCGTTCTGAGTCCTACGATCCAAGAGAGTGGAAATAAGAATTTTTCTATAGCACCCATATCTGGTGAGCCGGTTAAAATAATTTTTACATCACAATTATGTGCTATGAGTCTGTCGATAACCTCTGAAAGGTCTTTTTCTAGAGATTTTACGTTTGTAGTATGAGTGACATCGTTAGCGCCTATGGACAGGAGTACTACGTCTGGTTTTATTTCTTTTAAAATACTGATCTGATCAGTTAGTAACTCTTTCGTTACTGCACCTGAGATAGAGGTATTTATCATGGTGACGCGATACGTTTTCGCTAGATGCTGGGCAGTTAGCACCGCTATGCCCTTTTCATACTCGGCTCCCTGACCAGCAGATGTACTATCTCCCATTACGAGGTATGTAAGTTTTTTGCCTTTATTTTCAAATATGCGAGGAGTTCTAGATGGGTTTTCAAATTTTTTTGCAGATCCAGATGTCTGTTTTACTATCATCACTTCTATAACTAGAGTCAAAAGTATTACCAGAAGAATTATGCAAATGAGCAACCAGGCTAGTTTCATGTATATAAAGTATATACTAATTCGGAGAAGAGGTAGCTTGTTAAGCTTGAAAAGACTAGTCTTATTTAATGCGTTTTTTTATAATCTTTTTCGTGTCTGCGGTAATCTTTTTGATCTCACCAGTCTTGGAGCTTGCCTTAAGAGTCTTAGCGTACTCTACTGCCTGATCCTTTACGTGCATGAGTATCTTCTCTGCTGTTTTTCGCGTACTCTTATTTCTAAGGGCTATCGTTGCTCCTACTGCTACGCCGGTTATGACCACTGCTCCTGCCGCTGCGGCTATCATGGCGCCAATGGAATTTTTATCCTCATCTCTTTTAAGAGTGACAGTTTTCATATTAGACATTTCTTTTAATAAACCGTAATAAAAATACTATTACTGCTATAGCGAGTAAAATATGGATAAACCCCCCTGCGATATTAAGAGCGAATCCACCAAGCCACATGACTATAAGTACGATTGCGATTATTTCAATAATTCCCATACCTTCCTCCTTTTTTAAATATTTTAAAAATATCTACTTAGTTTGTTTTACGTTTATGTCAATTGTCTTTGGAACATTCACTTGAACTCCCTTGTCTCCGCTAACGCCATTTATATAAGGTACTACATAGAAAATAAACAGAGCTACGCATACGATTAGAAGAATCATCCCGAATAAAAATGCCATACCATTGTTAGTTGGATTTGTATTGGGCGTAGGATTAATTATTGTTGTTGCCATATTGTTATATAAAAATAGAAAGAATAAGTCCGACGATAATCACGAGAATTACGATGTTCGAGAGTCCTGCGATAGCGAGGATTCCAAGCACTGAGAGAATCCAAATAACCAGTAGTACTGAAGCAATTGCTTGAAATGGGCGAGGTAATATATTTATCGCCCAACTGACAACCATAAGTATAAGAATTTCCCATAGCGTGACTGAGTGATTATTAATAGTAAAAAGGGAGAGATCTGGGATAGAAATCCCTGAGATAGGAACGTATCCGAGGAACCAGAGAATGATTAGGATAATGACTATTGCGACTATCATATTATATTTTTTCGATGTCTTTTGGTGTAACTGGATAAATGAGATCTAATAGGTAGATAAGTCCCCACGCGATAAAAAGATAAACGATGGCAGCAATGATGGTGGACCATTCAACGACAGAATTATTGGCAACCGTTACTCCTAGGATTCCAGTGAATGGTACAGCCAGTGGTGTAGTAATGGCATAGATAAGATTAGTAAAGCCAGCATAGGGATTTGCGCCAAGCATTTTTAATACGACCCTGAACATGAGCAAAACTTCTATAAGCGTGAGGATATACCAAATAATTTGATTAAATCTGAAAATAGTTTTCTTTTTTTCATATACTTTTTGAACAGGCTCACCCTGGGCTTGGGGCTCAGTCGATCTTACGGTTTTTTTTACAACTTGCTGGGGGGCGTGATTGTCGATGGTCGTTACCTCTTCTATGGTATCTGCGTCGCTCATTACATATAGTATACAAAGTATTTAGAGAAAATACCACAAGATATTTGTGCGTAAATTATTAGCTAATAATTTCTGAGATTGCTGTCAAGCAGGCCATATATGGCTATGAAAACAAGATTTCAAGCAATATATATAAATACGTGATATACTGACTCATGGGAAATTTTGGAAGAGACAGCAGGCCAAGTGGTGGCGGAAGAAGTTATAGTAGACCTTCTTTTGGTGGCAGAGGTGGATCTGATCGACCTGAAATGCATAAAGCAATTTGTAGTGAATGCGGAAAAGAATGCATGGTGCCATTTCGTCCTACCGGTAGTAAGCCAGTTTTTTGCAGTAATTGTTTTGAAAAACAGAGAGGTTCTGAGCCGAGAGAGTTTGGAAATCGTGATTCAAGACCTCCTTTTAGAAATCCCCGCTTTGAGAACAAACCACGGTTTGATTCAGATGATAGACGACCACAACCAAGCGCTCCGGCACCTCAGTATGACAGACAGTTTGAAGCACTGAATGCGAAGCTCGATAAGTTAATCACCTTATTAACTCCTGTAACATCAGCTAAAGTAGCTGAGGCTCCAAAAGCCGAAGAGCCAGTAGTGGTGGTAGAAAAAAAGAAAAAATCCTCGAAAAAAGTAGTAATAGCCTCAGAAGAATAATACCAAATGCAAAAAATTATAGTTGCAGATCTCCAAAAATCCTACGACGAAAAATAATATAATTACACTGTGAATAAGCTGTCAAATTTTGTGTTAATATCTATTCCGTTTCTCGCCATCCATGGATTAGAAGAATATATCGGAAAGTTTTATAACACAGATCCTTATTTTAGGTTCGTTGCAAGTTTTATCCCTCTATCTAACGAGATGACATTTATTATATCTGAAGTTTTATTATTTCTTATATTAATCGAGATGTATAGATGGCTGAGACTAAAAAAACATACCAAGGCGATTAGTATTCTTATAGGAATTATCTTTGTGTTTGAAGTAAGTCACATTCTGGATTATATTTCCATGGGAGTTTACGTGCCTGGCTTAATTACCTCTTTCCCGCTCTTGATCTTAGGAGTTCTATATTGGAAAAAGCTACTTTTCAAGGAGGTGGTTCGTTAGGTTTTACTCGCGCAGTTAAACATCCACTGGATGCCAAATTTATCAGTACAGGATCCGAAATAGTCTCTCCAAAACATTTCCTGAAGTTCCATTTCTACTTTTCCACCATCTGAAAGTGCGTCAAATAATTTTTTCGTTTCTGTTCTGGTATCTGGCTCCAGATTTATATATACGTTATTTCCTGGAGTTACGGTAAATCCCATGGACTGTGGAGCGTCAGTCCCCATAAGCATATGACCCCCGAGTATTGGAAGAGCGATATGCATAACGAGATTCTTATCATCCTCTGTCATAGGCGGTTGACCTTCTTGGGAAGGTACTTGACCCATGCGATTAATACCGCCTTCAAATTCTCCGCCGAAAACTGATTGATAGAAATTAAAAGCTTCTTCTGTGTTGCGAGGAAAATTAAGATACGTACTTACTCGTGCCATAAAATTAAGTCATTTTGGTTGGTTGAAGCATGCCCACTCTGTTTCCTTCTGTATCCTGAATCGAAATAAATAATCCAATTCCTGGAATTTCCATGGATTCTCCTAGAATCTCTCCACCTTCTTTTTTCACTTTTTCTATACTTTCTTTTAAATCGTCTACAGAAATAACCACAGATGGATACTGAAAACCTGGTCCATCTTTGTATTCGTAAAAACCTCCGTTGATAGTTCCTGGAGTTTTAACCATATTATTTTCATCTGTTTCGGTAATTCCTGCCAAAACATAGTTTCCCATGTCAGCACCAAGTTGGTTCATGTTCCAGCCAGCCGCATTGGCGTAGAATGCGGAAACACGTTTTTTATCTTTTGCAGGCATCTCAAAGTGGACAACCGGATTAGTCTTCATAGGTTTATCCTAGCAGATCTATTAGTAATTTCAAGGATGTAAGCACTCTTAGTGTGTAGTTATGTCTTGTTATGATTTAAAAAAAGGAGAAGCCGATGTTACTCGGCTTCTCCTGAGGCTAGACTTATTAGACCCTGCCTCTAATCAATCTACCAAACCAGATCACGACACATGATCCAACTATTGCTACGATAAAGCTGTAGACATTGAAGCCTGTGACGCCCGGCTGACCAAATGTATTAAATAGGAATCCACCAACTAAAGCGCCAAAAACTCCCATGACTATATCCATCAATAACCCTTGACTAGCATCTGTTTTCATAATGATTGATGCGAGCCATCCAGCTATTGCTCCGAAAATAATGAAAATTAAAAAATCCATAGTTACTATTCACCTCCTTCCCTATATCCTGTTTATCAGATATATATAGTGCTCCTCATTGGATGCACACTCAGCTTACTTTTTCTTTGCTTTCAATAAGCTCTTTTCTACTTCACCCTTTTTATCCTCAACATGCTTTTGCATGTCTTCAGCATACTCAATTGCATGCTCCTTTACTGTAGTAAGTGCCTCTTTTACTTTCTGACGATTTTTCTCATCTTTCAAAACCACAGCGCCTGCGGCTGCCACACTTGCACCAATTACTGCTCCTGCTACTCCTGCAACTACTGGATTTATTCCACTTTTTTCATGCTGTTGTGTTTTTTGATCTTTCATTTTACTCACCTCCTTTCAAACACTTTCTCTATACACATAATAAAGAAGGGAGATAAATTTAAAATAAGAAGATTGTAAGAAAGAGGTAATATCTAGGCCGGGTTTTTCGGCAAGTGGTTTTTAATCATTGACAGCAAGACATCTATGTCAAAAGGTTTTTCGAGAAAATCGTCTGCACCGGATTGCTTCCAAAGAGTTTTTGCTTCAGGATAAGCCGAAATGAGAATTACGGGAATACTCTTTGTATGCTCTTGGTTCTTAAGCTTGCGGATAATGTCGCGTCCATCTTTACCTGAGAGCAATATATCCATCAGGATGATATCTGGTAATTTATTCCGGCTTAAGTCTTCAAGATATTTTCCATTATCAGTTGCAACCACAGCGTAGTCGGCATCTCTTAAAAGGAGCTTAAGTGCATCCAAAATATCTTTATCATCTTCTACTAGTAAAATTGTTCTAGTTGGTTTTTTCATGTATATATCTAATATAGTACTGGAACGCTATGCGTTTTGCCGATTGGTGAACATACTGTGGGAATTATTCCTTCATAGTGTAGCCAAAACCTCTTAAGGAATGGATAAGTTTTTTCTTAAAACCAGAGTCAACCTTTTTTCGTAAATATCCCACGTATACATCAACAACTCTCGTATCAACATCGTAAGAATATTGCCAAACCCTATTTAGAATCATTTCTCTGGTCAGAACCTTGCCCTTATTGCTCATTAAAAACTCTAGCAACTTAAATTCGTGTGGACTCAGAGCGATCTGTTTTCCTTCTCTGGTAGCCGTAAATGACTGACTATCCAGTAACAAGTCTGCCACTGTTATCAATTTTCTTTTAGTATGTCTAATCCTTGCATGTATTCTGGCTAGGAGAACCTCTGGTACAAACGGTTTCGAGACATAGTCGTCTGCGCCCAAATTCAAACCCTTGACTATATCTGATGGAGAATCTTTGGCTGTCAAAATAATAATTGGTAAGTCGGGGTAGATCTTTCTAATGTCGCTACAGACTGTCTCTCCTGTAATTTTGGGCAATATTAAATCAAGTAATACTAAATCTGGTTGCGACTTTTTCAGCAGATTCAGTGCTGCGATTCCATCTGATGCGATCTCTACGCTGTACCTATTTTCTATAAGTAGCTCTTTTATATATTCCTGTACCCCTGGATCATCTTCTATTATCAGAATTTTGCTTGTCATGATAGCTGTATTCTATCACAAAATGCATTTTTTGCTAATCTATGGGGAGAGTTTCTTTGCTATTTCTTTTCTTTCGTAGTTGGGGTGTCTCGGGTTTTTATGAGGCGTATTAAGGCATCAGTTTGTTCATCTAAGCGTATTATGTACTGGTAGATAGATGCGTCTATCGTGGGTTCTGCTTTGCGTACTAAGAGCTGTGAATATGCTTTTATGCTCATGATCAATGATTTAATATCATGATCAACGGTATCAGAAAAAATATCTTCTGTTTTTTTCATATAGTTATATGTATCGATATACTAGCATATTTCGAATGAGACGGAAAAAAATATACTACCGATCTATGTGAGTAACCATCCGCATAATAAGTAGTGCAAGGGGAGCCCCCAATAAACCTGCTGTAAAGTAATATTGCCATGATATGTTTCTCATACTCGTGCTATAGAATTACTGTATAAAATACTATTACGTTTTTCAGAAACTTATGTAAAGATTTTCTCATAGTTCTATCTTAGAGAGATTTTGTAAATACATCATGTAAGATAAGTAATAATTCTGTAAGGATAGGCGTTGAGGTATGAATGAAGAGTCTATTTTATTTTAATGTGTAGCACCATTTCGTATAATACGAATCCTTCTTTTTTATAAAACGAGAGCGCTTTTTTATTTTCTGAAAACATAGTAAGTATTAGTTTTTTGGCATTTTGTTCCTTCGCCCAGCTTTTCATAGCATCGATTAATAGTTTTCCGATACCAACGCCACGAAACTTTTCCTGAATGAATAAGTTATCTACCTCTGCTCTCATAATCACTCTCCATGCATCAGGATCATGTCTAGTTCCTGAAATAAATCCTATAATTTCTCCATTTTTTTCTGCCACCAGGCAAATTCCTTTTTCTCCAGCTATTTTTGCCCGATAATACTTCTCGCCCTCTTCTGTATATGCCCATGCGAGACTAAGTTCGTTATCAAATCGCTGGCTATGTTCGCCAAGCGTTGTCGAAAGTGCTTGTATTTGCTTCAGTTCATCAGTATTGGCTTTACGGATTATTGCATCACTCATGTAATGAGTATATCAAGCAATCATGCGAAGGTAGATTTGTACCTACTTTCATGCTAAAATAATCACACATTCCGCGATAGCTCAACGGTAGAGCAGGAAACTGTTAATTTCAAGGTTCTAGGTTCGAATCCTAGTCGCGGAGCAATACAAAAGAAGTCGAGCGAGTCTCGGCTTTTTTTGTATTTTCTAGAGAATAGGGTTCTCTTTGAATCCCGAGCCGAAGCGAGATACCTGCCGTGCCAGTGCCGAGTCCTCTGTCGAAATCCTGTGTCACAGGGCTAGTCGCGGAGCTGATATATTTTGATATAGTTTTTTATTTCTGCTATAATTCTGAGGGTTTATTTTATAACACATTCACTCGAATTACCATCAAGTTTACCAGGAGATATCGCAGAAGCCTTGGAGCGTAAACCTATTGCATTAGGAGAAGCAAGTGTCGGGCTCCATTTTAGGAATCTGGCAGAAATTAGAGATGTACAAGCAATAATTGGAAGAACTGGAGAAGTAAGTCCTCTCTCCGTAGGTTTGGCAGGAAAAAGATTGCATGGACAGTTTGCTTATACGCCTCGCGATATCTGGATGGTTGTTAATAGTTTCGATCCAGAAGTGCTCGAGGTGAATATTAAAGATCTTACAGATCCTGAAGAAATAGTAAATTTCGTCAGCTCGAATAAGGAAGGAGCATTGGCGTTAAGGGGCCAACTACCCCCACGATTATTTGAGCCTCTTAATGCTTTGGTGGAATTTTTGGATCAAAAACAAAAAGAGCTAGTAAATCTTGCCGACATAAATTTTAATGGATTACCCTGGGATGTTATTCGAACAACTTTATGGAGGAGAATTTTTACTCCTGGTTATTATCAAGCGAGTTTGGATTGGTTGACTAGCAAGAAAAAAGAAGATGCATTTCAGAGAGTTCATCCCCACCCAGCAGCGTTTTTCCCCTGTATAGATTTAGTTGTTTTTTCTCCATCAGAGAGCAGCTACCGGGTAAAGCATGATATAGGAGAAGAGAGTGGAGTGGAAATAGTTACTTTCGTGCTCAACCCATTTAATACCTATATAGGAACAATTTCAAATCAATATCCTAAAGAATTGCGTCGTAAAGGAATTGAAGAATATACCCCTCTTATGCAAGAAGCTGAGTGAGTATATTAAAACATATTTAAAGTCTGCTGACGCTGAGGAGATCAATTACCGCTTGACGAGAGAAAAAATCATGTATAATTGCGTGGAGTATGCCATCTATTATCGAACAGTCATCATTCACAGTCCCTGATCACCTAAGAAAACTTCCTGATCCAATCTTGGGCATATCAAGGCTCTATGAGCAGGATCCCCGCTCAGGAAAAATTGATGCAGGGATAGGAGTCTTCAAGGGTGAGGATGGAGCAACCTTTGTTCCCTCTGCGGTAAAACAAGCAATTGCAGAGCTTGGTGCAGTACCCACTGATTACCTAAGTCCAACAGGGGAAGAGGAATATTTAGGGGAGAGAGCATTTTTACAAGAAACTGCGAGAATAGTTTTTGGATCTGCAGCAAAAAAATTGTTAGACGAGCGGAAACTTGCTGCAATTGGTTCTCCGGGTGGGACAGGAGCAGTAGCCATTGTCCTAAAGACATTTAAAGAACTCAGCCCGGATTTACCTGTTGTTATTGGAGTACCCACCTGGCCAAACCATATACAGATTGCTGCCAAAGTTAACATACAGACTATTCAATATCCTCATGTCGAAAATAATCAATACAATATCGATGGGCATGTCTCCGCAATACAATCTGCTCCTAAAGATGCTTTGGTTCTTTTTCATACAGGAAAAACGCACAACCCAACAGGTATGAACCCTACAACTCCAGGGGATTGGAGAACTCTAGCGAGGGCGATGAATGGAAGACTGGCGTTGTTTGATACACCATATGCAGGCTTTGGTGACGATTTGACGAGAGATACGGAAGCAATACGAATATTTATGGACGAGGGGATACAAGTTGCTGTTGCAATGTCATATTCGAAAAATGGTGGTATATATAACAAAAGGACTGGAGGCTTGCTTATTCCTATGGCCTCACAAGCAGATACATTAGAGCTACAACGACTCTTAAACTCACAAGCAAGAACAGCCTATTCTTCTCCTCCAGCTGATGGAGAATATATTATGGCAAAAGTTCTTTCATCGCCAAGTCTTCGCGCACAATGGGAAAAAGATTTAGCTCAAGCGGCTGGAGATCTTAAAGATCGTCGCCAACTATTCGCAAATGAATTACCCGACTATGGATTTGTTGCAACAAGACAAACAGGGCTCTTTAGCATGCTTCCTCTTAATCCAGGGCAAGTTACAAGACTACAAACAGAACATGGGGTATATATGTCGTCGAGCGGAAGAGTAAACTTTGGAGGCATACCCCAAGATAAAATTCCAGCATTTGCTACAGCAATAAAAAAAGTTTTATAATATAAATCTATGTTGCTGGGAGCGGGAATTGAAGTTTTAAAAAGTTTAATTTTAACATAATAGGTTCTGATATTTTCTAGCATGCGGAGCAAATTAGCCTCAAAAACACTTCTGATATAATCTTCTTATGAAAAATGTTCTTGTTCTTGGTGCAACAGGGCATTTGGGTCAAGTTTTGGCAAAAATGTTACTTGATAAGAATTATTCTGTTATTGCTTTTGTTAGAAATCCTAAAAAATTAAACCTAACACATGAAAACTTAAAAGTAATTCAAGGAAACATTACTAATTCAAATGATTTGTCTAGTGCTCTTTCTAATATAAATGTTGTTATTTCTGTATTAGGACATGGATTTAGAACTA
>CALRDJ010000026.1 GCA_943354875.1 Candidatus Levybacteria bacterium GW2011_GWA1_37_16
AAATATTTTAACTTTTTTAATGAAAATATAGCCGAGTTAGCTAAGTTGATTCATTGGAGTTATTCCCTGGAGACTCTGTCTCTTATATTACCTATTGGGCTTTCATTCCACACATTTCAAAGTCTGAGTTATGTGGTCGAAGTATATAAGAAGAATTGGAAACCGGAAAAAAATATTTTTAAGTACGCACTTTATGTTATGTATTTCCCTCAGCTGGTCGCTGGTCCGATAGAGCGCCCTCAGCATGTTCTTCCTCAGCTCTTTACCACAGTAAAGTTTAACTCAGATAATATGCTCAGCGGACTTCAGAGAATACTTCTCGGATTATTTAAAAAAGTGGTGATAGCAGATCGATTGGCTCTGGTGGTAAATCAAGTATATAGCACTCCTCATGACTATATCGGTTTTCCATTAGTACTCGCTACTGTGTGTTTTGCATTTCAAATTTATTTTGACTTTTCAGGGTATACTGACATCGCACTGGGTGCTGCCAAAACTATGAATATAAAACTCATGGAAAACTTCCAGAGTCCATATCTGGCTCGTTCTATTTCTGACTTCTGGCGTCGTTGGCATATCTCTCTGTACTCGTGGTTCCGAGATTATGTATATATACCCCTTGGTGGCAATAGAGTATCTCTCCTTCGCCAATCTTTGAATATTTTTATAGTATTTCTTCTCAGTGGATTATGGCATGGGGCGAGCTGGACGTATATAGTCTGGGGATGTATTCATGGTGGATATATTATCATCGCAACGCTTTGGAGTAAGACGAAGATGTCCCGCTTAGAGTCGCCTATCTCATCAGTATTTCTCGTTCCACTTCAAATTGTACTAACCTTTATCCTCGTGAGTATCGCTTGGGTATTTTTTCGCGCAAATTCGATTTCTGATGCGCTCTATATCCTTTCCCATAGCATGAAGGGATATGGCAGTATTATAAAAAGTATTTTTCACTTCGATTGGTATCCGGTTATTCTGTATGCAACCAAGCAAGGAGCAGGACTAGGTTTACCTAACGAAGAAATACTGCTCGCTTTTGGTGCGATCTTTATCATCGGAATTTCAGGATTCTTAAAAAGAAAAATAGGGACAGCTGGATATGTCCAATGGGTTGTGTATCTTCTCCTCGGGCTTATGGTCCTAAATTTCGGTGTGGGAGATCGGACGCCATTTATTTATTTCCAATTTTAATATGAAAAAACTACTATCAAAACTCACGATATATTTTCTTATTCTCGCAGGATTGCAGATAGGTTTGTACTTTGTATTTCCGCAGTATATTAAAGCACCAGAGGAAGTACTATCACTCAGAAAAGCGTTGTCTGAAAAAACAAATATTATTTATTTCGGTGATAGTACTCTCATTACTACTTCTGCTGGAGATACTGATAAGCGTTCTATAGATACTATGCTTTTTTCAATTATGCCACAGTATTCTATTCAGCCTATTATCCATAGCTCATATCATCAAGATCTGTTTGCAAAGTTCAGTAGTATCATAGCGAGGAAAAATAAAAATAAATTTGTAATCATTCCCATAAATATGCGGTCGTTTGCTGCTGCATGGGATCAAAACTCTTCATATCAGTTCAGAGAGCATGTTTTATATTTAGAAAATTATTACAATCCATTTGTATACCCATTTCTCCCCTTCTTAGTTAATTTCCATTATTTTAATTTATACCCGGAAGTCCCCAGTAATCCAGATGTATATTTATGCAAGCCAGGGTATGAAAACATCTTAAAAGAAGCAAATAATCCTGCAAATAAAAATGACTTTGATACACGCATGAAAGGATTTCTCATCGATGATTATTTATATATATTTCCTGAGAATCATAGAAAGCTGACATCGATTCTCTCCAGTGCTGACTCGTTTAAAAATTCGGATGTAACTCCCATTTTTTATTTCACCCCTATCGATTTTAAAACAGGTGAAAAATATCTAGGAAAAGAGTTTACCGAGTGTTTGAAGAAAAATACTGATCTGGTGGTCTCAAAACTAAAAGAGAAAAACGTTATCGTCCTGGATTTGTCTGTCTCACAAGATTCGAAAGACTTCTCATGGCAAAATATAGGATTCATAAATGAACACTTGAGTGAAAGTGGGAGGATGTTCGTCGCACAGTCTTTAAAAAATGCTATTATGTCTTACTCAAATGAACACAACTAATATCCCCCTAGACAATTGTGAGGTGTGTTTTCAGATTAAATGCAAGAAGTGTGATTGGGTGGCAAGTGATGAGGAAGCAGTAAGAGTGCAAATGGGTCAATTAACCGCGTGTCCCATATGCGGCTGGACACCTTCGTAATTTGTTATTGACAGAAATATTCTCCTGCATTACTATGGATATGTTCTTTCGGGGTAATGGGTGGTTCATAATCGGTAGTAAATTACGTTTAGATAAACGTAAAACTCTACGAGTCTCGCTAAGCGAGGCACGAACTGGCGACCCGTCTTGAGTCGGTGTATAACACAAAGCCAAGGCAGGAAATCCAGTAGCGACCGTATAGTCGGGATGAAAGAGAGAATTATGCAAAAGTTAAAAACCTTTGGTCCTCTTTTTGTGGTGATCGCTGCGCTCTTATGGAGCTTCGATGGTCTCCTGCGAACAAGTCTCTACTCGCTTCCTCCGACAGTCGTCGTATTTTACGAACATATCTTAGGATTTATCGTGCTTCTTGTTTTTTATGCCAAATGGATGCCGGATCTTCGGAAAATGACGCGAAGAGAATGGATTGCTATAGGAGTGGTCTCTTTATTTTCAGGAGCCTTAGGAACTATTTTTTATACCGCAGCCTTAGGTAAAATAAATTATATTCCCTATTCAGTTGTAGTATTGCTTCAGCAGCAGCTCCAGCCGATTTGGGCTATCGGTGCGGCAGCGATATTGCTTCGTGAGCGGATTACCAAAACATTTTTTATCTGGGCCTTACTCGCATTGGGTGCTGCGTATCTTATAACGTTTAAAGACCTACAGGTAAATTTCGCGACTGGTAGTGGTACGATCACCGCAGCGCTTCTCGCACTTTCAGCTGGGTTTATGTGGGGAACATCCACTGCTATAAGTAAAGTAGTGCTAAATAAAGTTTCATTTCTCACCGGTACTGCGCTTCGTTTTTTCTTCGCTCCGATCTTTTCACTTATGTTTGTGATTGGTGGCGGGCAAACACAAGCACTGTTTACACTCAGTTCTTCACAATGGCAAACATTAGCTCTTATTACATTCTCTACCGGCATGGTAGCACTTGCTTTTTACTATTATGGATTAAAGCGAACTCCAGCTCGTATCACGACACTTTGTGAACTTGTCTGGCCTGCATCTGCGATATTTATAGATTATTTTTATTTCCACAGAACTTTAAGTTTTACGCAGATGGCGGGGGTAGCGATATTGCTGTATGTAATTTATCAGGTGACGAAGCCCTTGTCGCTAGATAAGGGTATGAAAGAAGCTTCTGGCGTCTAAGAGGTCTTTTTTCATCTGTTCTACTAATTCAATTTCTGAATCAAATTTCTCATTATCCCGTAATTTTTTTAACAAAGTTATTTCGATAGTTTTATCATATAGGTCTTCATCGAAATCGAGTAAATAACTTTCTGCTTTGTAATCAGTTTCTCCAAAAGTCTTGGCGCTACCGATAAAAGTTAGTGCTTGAAATGCTTGACCATCGAAATGTACATGAGATACATATATTCCCTCAGGAATGGTCTGAGTAAGTGAGATATTTGCAGTGGGAAATCCGAAATCTTTCCCTCTCCCCTTCCCTCTTTTTACAATTCCTGAAATAGTCGATAAATTCATATTAGTCTATGACTAGCGTCTAGTGGCTAGATATTAGTTCAGCTGTACACGAGATATATACCGAAGAACATGATACCTATGGAGACAGCTTTTATGATGAGAGTGCTTCTTTTCATGTCCTCTTTTAAGATGGCTGGAGCCAGTACTGATAGTAGGATGCCTATGCATAATACGAAAAATGGCTGTGATGCTCCTGCGATGCTGACAAATGATGCAGGAGCTAGGGTTAATGCGTAAGAGAGAGATAGCTGTGCTGTGATGGAGATAGTGGTAACAGCAGCGAGTAATAGCCAGACGAGTGGCGTAAACTTCTTTATATCGGCCCTGAGTGTTGTAGATAATGGCTTGGATACGAGCATAAGAAGCGCACCTATTCCGATGCCGATGCTTTGGTATGCAAATGTGGTGACATGTGGCTGATGGATAGAGACTTCTTTAAAGGTTACATTAGTTATGGCATACATGAGACTAGATAGCGCCATAAGCCATAAGGATTTTCTTGGCATTAGAACACCCAGTTCCAGATTTTTCATGGATAGCAGAAATGCACCTACGACGATTACGAGAACACCAATTGATTGTTGGGACGTGAGGTATTCACCTAAGAATAGGTATGACATAAGAATCGTGAAAACAGTAATGAGCTGAAAAAACGGGGCGATGCGAGAATTATCATCGAGCATGAGTGCGCGAAAATATGGAAGTAGATAAAAGTTAAGCATAAGTCCTGAAAAGAGTATGATCGCAAGATCACGAATAGGAATTATGGTGAAACCGGTGAAAGCTAAGAGAATAACTCCTAGGAATAATGAGATAATTCCCATAAAAGCCGTGATAATGAGTGGGTTTTTTATCTGATTGACAAGAATTTTATTTATAAATCCGTTTATGGAGAAAATAAACGGGGGAAATAATGCGAAAATGAGCCACGACATAGTTATAAAATTTCTCTAAGTCCTTCTCGAAATGCGAAGCCGGCGAGAAAAATAGCCATAGCAGGATCCATCCACCAGAATCCAAAGATAGTATTAAAAGCTAATCCGGTAAGTACAGCGAGAGATAATGCAGCGTCCACATAGGTAAATTTCGCATCTGCGAGGACGGTGGCGCTTTTCATTTTTTTTCCTACTACATACTTGGCTGCTCCTATTATAATCATGGCTGTAGCACTACAGCTCAAGATAAGGATTCCGATATATGTGCGGTCGGGATGATTTCCTTCCAATAAGCTTCTTATCGCATCGAAAAATACATATACTGCCACGATGATATACGAGAAGCCAATCATTTTAAGCGCTATTTTTTCTCTCTGTTTATTTGCTCCTTTTAGGTCCCACACGACAACTCCTGAGGCGAAAATTTCAACTCCAGAGCTCAGTCCATACGCTAAGAGGGAAACAGAAGCAGTGCTTATTCCGACGAGTATGCAGACAATCCCCTCTAGTATATTCCATCCGATAGTGATGTATTCTAGAAGTAATGCGCGTTTTAATAATTTCGTATCCTGTCTCTGTGGCATATTTATATTGTACCACGATTTTTAGTTATTTTCGGTCAGGACAGAGGTCCATCAGGGGGCAGTTATCGCATGAATGAGGTCGTGCAGTGCAAAAGTGTCGTCCATGGAGAATAAGTAAATGAGAAAATATCCCCCACTCTTTTTTAGGTACGATTCTCATTAGGTCCAATTCTATTTTTACTGGATCTTTATGTTTTGTGAGTCCTAATTTTTGTGATAACCGCATCACATGGGTATCTACGCACACTCCTTCATTTTTGCCAAACGCATTCCATAAAACGACATTCGCTGTTTTCCTAGCAACTCCTGGGAGAGCATCGAGATCTTCCATGGTATCCGGAACTTTTCCATCATATTTTTCATCGATAATTTTAGCACTAGCTATAATATTTTTAGTTTTGTTTCCAAAGAAATTCACCTGTTTAATATACGGAAATAATTCTTCAGGGCGTGCAGTCGCGAAATCTTTCGCTGTTTTGTAATGCGCAAAAAGCGCAGGAGTCAGGCTGTTGACGAGCTTATCAGTGGTTTGGGCCGAGAGTATGGTAGCGATAAGGAGTTCTAGCGCATTCGAGTGGTGAAGCTCTGTATCAGGGTTCGGATATACCTTAGAAAGTCTTTGTAGTATTAATTGAGCTTTATTTTTCGAGGTCATGGTAGCATCTTAAAGTTTTGGAGAGACTATTGTCAAGTAAATGATTACTTACAAGATATCGTAAGAATATCGCCTTCGTACATCTTGGAGTGTTTACGAAGCTTGTTATCATGTAAGATCTTTACCCATGCTGATTCATCGTGACAAAAGATCAGCCCTAGTTCATATGCAGTATCTCCGCTTTTAACAGTGTACGAAGCTGGTATATTTTCGGTACTAGGTTGCATTTCTGTTATCTCAGATTCTCTAACTTTTGGTGTAGGAGTTGCTGTGGTTTGAGTTGGTTCAGGTATGGTTGAAATCATCGCTGGATAGGTCGTGTTTCTGCTGACGAAAAAAGCTACTAAATATAACAGAACTGCACTAGCGATAAGTGTTCCCGCGATAAGTTCTTTTTTTCGAGTTTTGACCAATTTCTTCACCTGTTTAATCGAGTGAATATACGTGGTATTTTTCTTTTGTAGTTTTTTTGGGACTGCCATAATAGTGGAGAGGATAATACCATACCGCGAGCCTGAATGCAAGAAATTAGGCATTAAAAAATGGGCAAGAGTCTGGGTTTTTTATACCAAAGCTTAGGTCATTTATCATTTTGCAGATCTCTTTCGATGATATACCTGTTTTAGCTTCTACTGTGCCAAGCATTGCTTGTCCGGCAAATCCTGGATGCGCTGTGGTTATTTCTTTTATCATTTTACGGATAAAAAAAGCAGTTTTTTGTTCGATGAGTTTTCTGATTTCGTAATTCTTCGTCGTTATGGGATGAATAATTTTCGCATGATCATAGTTGAGACTTAGGGTAAACGGTGCGATAAATAATCCTCCAACTTCTGCATTCGTGAATTGCCAATTTCCGTCAATATGTTTTTTTATATCTTTATCGTTCGCGAGCATAAGTGCGAGACAGCCTTCGAAAGAAAGTGCCCAGGATTTCAGTAATTGACGGGTTGAGGAGTCAACTTTATAATAATAATTAGTCGTGTCGAGATAATTTAAGGATTTTGCGTTAAAAAAAGCTAGGATTTTTTGGACGATGATAGATGGATTAGCCGGAGTAGAAAGAGAAATGGTAATGCTTCCATCTGTATGCTTCTCAATCGTAGTACCGGGTAGGTAAGAAGAAAGGGAATTTAGCTTCACTTTCGGTAAAAGCACATGATAAAAGTTAATTTGGGTGTCTGAAATGAGCTTGTAGCCCCAAATGTTGGTAGAGTAGCTGCCCATAATATAAAACAGGGCAGTTTTAGGATAAATATAATAGCATATTTAGCCTACAAAGTCAATCTAAACCACGTATGAGATTATCATTTTTATCTTACGTTTTAACCATACTCTTTTTAGTAATTTTGGCCAGTCTTGTCGTATGGGTTTTTGACTCATTTTCTGATAAGGAGGAGAATATCGCTGCTCCCCTTCCCTCCTCGCTCACGATACTGACAAATAAGCAGGTTTCAACGCTCGATCTCTGGACACCGCTTATAGAGGCTATTGTCGGTTCACAAGCGCCAGTACTCAGTGCTGAGTCAGCTCTTACATACGATATTGTGCAGAATAAGACACTGTATGCGAAAAATCCAGACACTCGGCTCCCTATGGCATCTTTGACTAAGATTATGACGGCCATAGTAGCTTTAGAAAATAAAAAAATAGATGATGCATATCTCGTACATGCATCCGATCTGGTAGGAGAGAACGTGATGGGATTGACTGCGCGGGAGGTGTTAACGCTTGAAGACTTGCTGTATGGCTTAATTCTTCCTTCAGGAAATGATGCTGCAGAAACGTTGGCGAGTAATTATGTATCAGGTCGTTCAGGATTTATTCGCGCGATGAATGATAAAGCGAAAGCTTTAGGGTTGCAAAATACAAACTTTACGAATCCTTCAGGCCTTCAAGGAGATGGCGATCAATATACGACAGTTTCTGATTTGTTGGTTATGACCAGATATGCGCTATCTATTCCGCTTTTTGCCAAAGTAGCAGCCACAGTGGAACACGAAATCCCATACACGATAGATCACAAATATTTTTATCTCTTTAATGAGACCAACTTGCTCACCAGTTATCCAGGAGTAAAAGGAGTAAAAGATGGATATACGCCTGAGGCTGGACTGTGCTTGGTTACATATCTTGACTACGATGGCCATAAGATTATAGGAGTAATCTTAGGGAGTAATAACCGAAGGGCGGAAATGAAAGAGCTTCTGGACTATTCACTTAAATCTATCGGCGTGACCCCACCGAAACATGACTGAGCTATTTGATGCTATTATGTAGTCGTATGATCATGAAGAAAAACACAGAGCGAATTATTAAAAGTTTTGAAGCTCGGGCAAATAGTAAAAGAACAACGAGTGAAAAACTGGCAGACATGATGACAGTTCGCCTAGGCAGTATGATATTTCTCGTAGTAAATGGCGCATGGTTTTTGCTATGGATCGTAGTTAGCTTAGGCTTGATACCCAGTCTTAAGTCATTTGATCCGTTTCCTTTTGGGCTTCTCACGATGATCGTTTCTCTGGAGGCGATTTTTCTCTCGATTATAGTTTTGATTTCCCAAAATCGTAACTCTAAGATCGATGATATGCGTGAAGAAATAAGTCTTCAGATTGCTATTATCGCAGAAGAAGAAATAACGAAAATGATGGAGCTTCAAGTTATGATTCTAAAAAAGCATGGAATTGATGTGTCAAGCGATAAAGATCTTAAACAAATGCTGCAATCGACTGATAAATCCTACATAGAAAACGAACTAGAAAAAGAATTTAAGTAAAAAAAGACACCGCTTCGAGCCCAGCCCTCATCAGATGATATAATACGCCTATGAAAAACTTTTGGGTAGATTTACCTAAGCCTTTTACAGTACTTGCACCTTTAGATGGGGTGACTGATGTAGTGTTTCGACAAATCGTTACCGAGCTCGGAAAGCCGGATGTGCTTTTTACAGAATTTACTTCTTGTGATGGGCTGCAATCAGTGGGGAGCGAAAAAGTAGCACAAAATTTGAAATTTTATCCCAATGAGCAGCCGATCGTCGCTCAGATCTGGGGAGCAAATCCCGAGAATTTTTATAAAACTGCAAAACTTATTAAAGAGTTAGGATTTGTAGGAGTGGATATAAATATGGGATGTCCTGCTCGTGCAGTGATAGAGCACGGGGTTTGTTCGGCACTGATAAATAATCCACGGTTAGCAGGAGACATTATCCAGGCTACGAAGGATGGTGCGGATGGATTACCAGTGAGCGTGAAGACGAGAATCGGATTTGGAAAAGAATCTATCGAAGACTGGATCGGGTTTTTACTGCGTCAAAAGATAGCTACGCTTACAGTTCATTTGAGAACTGTGGAGGAATTATCGAAAGTTCCCGCTCACTGGGAACTGATGCCTCAGATTATGACACTTCGTAATGCACTGGCACCAGAAACACTCATAATCGGCAATGGAGATATCGTATCACTTCAGGAAGTACAGGAAAAGTTTGACCTCTATGGTTGCGATGGATTTATGATAGGACGGGGGATTTTCGCTAATCCGTGGGTATTTAATCCATCGAAAAAGGAAGCAACCAGAGAAGATCGTATAGAGACTTTTGTAAAACATATCGATTTATATGGAAAAACATGGGGAGCTGAGAGAAACTTCGCGCCGCTTAAAAAATTCTGCAAAACATATATAAATAATTTCGAAGGCGCTGCGAGATGTCGAGAAAAGTTGATGGAAGCGGAGACGTTAGAAGAATTAAGAAATGGCGTTGCTGATCTTAACGATATGGTCGAAGCATAAGCTTACTTAACCTGGTGTTAGGATGACATATTTTTAATTACCTCTTGCAGTTTTTCTTTGTCCACTCCGAGTTTTTGTAGAATTCCGCTCGCAATTCCTATTTTATCATCTATAATAGCAGAGAGAATATGAAGATCGGATATAGAAGTAGTACCCTCTTCCCGTGCTTTTTTGCTGGCTGCTTCTAAGCATTTTTTCATTCGAAGGGTAAAACCAGGTTTTACAAATTGAGAAGCTTCTCTGCGTTCTTGTTTTATATCCTTTATGGAGTTTATGGTAACTCCTACTTGTGATAATGTTTGTCCTGCGGGAAGTAATATGCCAAATACTGGAGTAAGGAATCCCACGAGAGTATGACCAGTGTCGAGGTGAAGGCCTCTGAGTCTTTTGACTTCCTCAGTCGCCCCAAAAAGAGCACGATCTGCGGTATTGCCTAGCGGGAGGCTAATTCTTATAGGGTTTTCTGCTCGCGTACTTTTCATATAGGTACTTACAGGTTTTCTCTCTGTTGTAGAGTTTTTCCGTAGAGAGGCTAGTATAGCAGATATGGGGTATATAGTCAAACTATAGGTCTTTTTGTCCTCGAGATAGGGTTAGGCGGGAATTATTGGAAATTTCCCTGAAAAAACACCCTCAATATAGTCTATTTTTGCTTTCTTAATTTCAATTGGAGACTGGTATTGTAATTCCGCGACAGCGAAGTTGAAGGCAATGGTAAGAGCAGGTAGTGCCAAGGAGTACTCCTCAGGGCTTTTGATAGGTGGTAATAGCTCTGATAGTCGCTTCATGTCTTCTGAGCTTAATCTTCCCCGAATTTTTCCTTTTTCAATCTGCGTTGCCTGTTCTCTTAGAACCTGTTTTAATTTATTGTTTGTTATTTTATCAAGTAATCGAAATTCTAGATCATAGGCGTCTACCTCACCCTCTAAAAATCCATTTGGTCTGGATTGTTCAATGCCGTTTAGCCATTGATATACGTGAACAGACTCATGCGCTAAAAGAACTCCAGCCCATTTTTTATCGAGACGGGCAGGTTTTAACATCAAAGAAGGTGGTGTATCTTTTTGTTTAAATTGTGCAAATCCTTTCATACTATCCATTGCCTTTTTATTATTTAGGTCCACGATGACTGTATAAAAATCACCCTTTTCACCTTTTTCATCTGCTATTATTTGGTCTCCTCGTAGATACCCCTTTCGTCTTTTTTGTTTAAAAAAATCCAGCATTCTCTCTGCCTCTTCGTCACCTTGGACAACCTCTTCATAGGCATTGAGATAAAATGAATAGGTTGACTCTCCGGGGGTCTCGTGGTCTGGGTTAAGCATTCTTAATGCACCGCTAGCTATGAGAGCTGCTGTCGATACAGCAAGACCTCCTCCAACTCCACTAGCGATAAGTCTCCGTCTTGTTAGTCCGCTTCTTAATTGCTTAGCTTGTGACAATTCATTCTGAGATTTTTTAGATAGAGTTGAGCGATTGCTAAGAGTTGCTATGGTAGCTGTTGCTGCTTTTTCAGCAGGTGTGCCTGCGAATATCTCACCAATTTTCATAAACAGTATTATATCAACAGCGTGGGTAAATGTCAAACTATAGGCTTTATCAGTCACGAATATTTTTTCAGATTTTGGAGTTACTGAGAGGGAGTTCTATAAGGAATGTGGATCCTTTATGTGGTGAGCTTGAAATCTTTATCGTCCCTCCATGTGCTTTTACGATTTGGTCGGTAACATATAGTCCGACACCTAAGCCTTTTTTATATTCCTCAGTATTTACTGCTCGCTTAAAGCGTTCGAAAAGGACTTTCTGGTCCTTATGGGCTATGCCTATCCCCTGGTCTTGAATGCTAAATTTAGCAGTGTTTCCACTATTATGGACTGAAACGAAAATAGGTTTTCCCTCTCCATACTTAATTGCGTTTGAAAAAAGACTTGTGATGGCTTGTTCTATACGTGCATCATCCCACTTTCCCACGACTGCCTTACTGTATTTAGTTTTAATTTTATATTTTTTTTCTTTTAGTTTTTCTGAAAAATTTTGTGTGACTCTTTTGGCAATTTCTACGAGATCACACTCTCTAGAGTCTAGATTCATGTGGCCAGTGGTGATAAGAGACACATTTAGTAAATCATTTATCATGGTGGCGAGTAATTTTATTTGTTGTTCTGCGTTTTCGAGTACATTCATCAGCGCTGGAACGGAGAAGTTAGCGAGGGATTCACTTCGAATACTATTTATCATGCCATGCAACTTCATAAGCATAGAGGTGAGCGGAGTTCTTAGTTCATGTGAGGCTATGGAGAGAAATTCATCGCGTGCTTTAATTTCTGCACATGCCTTCGCATATTCAGTATGTAGTTGGGTAAAAGTCTTAGCGTAATTTTTTTCTTTATTTTTTAACTGTTCTACCTCTTTCGACCGCAAAGATATATCTATGAGTGCGCTAATCAGGCCTGCAGTTGCGATAAAAACAATCAGATGTACGAGCCCATCAATATCTATGACGAATGCTGGGCTGATGGGCCTGAAGAAAAATAATATCTCTATGACCAATAATCCTACAGTTAGTATTCCCGTGCGAAACCTGCCTATCCAGGTGCCAAATGCGGTGATTAAAATACATGCTAAGTAAAACAGTGTTTTGTCAGGGTACGCGCTATAAAAAGAACCCGGGAAGTACATGAGGATACTTGCGAAAAGAGGAAATCCATACGAAATAAGGATGTTTTTCAAAGTGTCTGGTGTGCCATTTTTAAAACCAATTGTGGCCAACCATGGATAGGAAACATAGCGCTGAGAATAATGATATAAGCGGATATACATGTTATTTCCCATTAAATCGTTTTTCCCACGAGTGCTTTCAGTCTTTTTCATAATTATGCCCTTATTATAAGCAATGTGCATGACTAGCACAATACAAGCATATTTTATAGATAGGTATATAATAGAGGTAATGCAGAAAACCATCTTAGTTGTAGATGATCAGAAAGAAATCAGAAGCTTTCTAAAAAAGACTCTCTCTGCGCACAATTTTAATGTAATCGAGGCAGGTGATGGGACTGCTGCTCTGAAAATGGTCGAATCAGAGCGACCTGACTTGGTGGTGTTAGATTTTGGATTGCCGAAAGTTCCCGGTGAGACCGTTTGTGTAGAAATTAAAAAAAATCATCCTGAGATTATCGTAATCGCCCTAACCGGAAAATCAACTACTGATGAAATAGTGCACGGACTTCAAATAGGTGCCGATGACTACATGACCAAGCCTTTTGTCTCAGAAGAGCTCATGGCACGTATCCACACCCGTCTGAAAGTAGTACCTGATGAGTCTAAACCACAATCTTTGCTATCTTCGAAACCTGACAGCACTCAGGAACTCCAGAAATTAAAAATACGAGAAAGCATCGTTCTCATCGCTTCACGCCTTATCGTTTTGGAGCTTTTATTTGGCATATTATTTTATGGTGGATCATTAGCGATATCTTTTTTGGATAGTAACTTACATATATTGAGCGTGGTGCAGCTGTACGCAATTTTATTTGCTGTGTTTTTGGCAGGAAATGCGTTAGTTACTTTAATAGTCGTTCTCCAGTGGTATTTCCGCTACTCAGAAATTTCAGGAGATTATATCGTTAGCTATTCAGGAATTTTCCATAAGACTGAGGAGAAAAATGCATGTAATTATATAGAGACGATTACTATCGAACAGAGTTTCTTAGGAATGCTTTTAAATTACGGAACGCTTGTCTTGTACAACCCCGCCTTGAAGCAACAAATTTATTTAGCAAATATTGCAAACCCTAAAATCTATATGGCAATTATAGAAAAATCGTTTCTAAAAAATAAAAAGCCTATGACCCCATTTGGCCCTGAGATACAACACCCATCTACTGCCTAAGCTGGATACATGATAATACTTTGATATAATACACTCATGACAGAAGCAAAACTACCATCGTCGGGACTCAGGGGTTACATGCAGCAGTTAAATACATTATGTGTTAATGGTATGTCGCTGACAGATCTTCATAAACTTCGTGGGACCATGACGGGAAATGTAGCTGGAATTAGGAAGAACTCGTATTACGAATTAGGACAAGAAGGTGACGTTTTCGAAAACGTAGCAGAGCATACCGCCATGGCACTGCTCATAACAGATGTTTTAGGTGAGGCATTAGGTTTGGATATGCGACAGAGAGGAAATTTGAACCTAGCTGCATGGGAACATGATTCTGGAAAAAAGACTGAGAGAATGTGGCAACGAGCCATAGAAACTGCCGATTCAGAACTGATTTCTGATGAAGCACATACGTTACAGGTTGTAGGAGAGCGAAAAAAAATGGCTTTGAATAATGTAGCGCTTATGGAAGAATGGGAAAATGCAGAGGCTGGAATACCACCAGCTGCCAATAAGCTTATGAAATCCATTATACCTGCGACCAAAGAGGGACCAGGTGAAAATCTCGCTGGACAAATAATGTGGTTTACGGATGCGATATTGTCTGGATCGACTATCGTTCCTATAGGTAAGAGATTTGATGATTTAGAATCTGATCCGAGAAATGGACAAAGAAATATAGAATTTAGTGATAGTTTTAAAGATCAGTATAACGGTGAGTCTTTATATGCAGTACAGCGAAGACTGGGAACCAAATATGAACAAGAGTTTGCGAGCAAACTAAACGTAGAACCAAAAGAGTTATATGCGTGGTTGAGTAATAAAGTTCAGGAAAGAATCTCGACGCAAAACATGCCAGTACTTCCAGTATCTACTACGAAGACATTGAGCTTGTCGAGATGTCAACCTTTATAGAAAAAACTTGTACAATTTTGTGAATTAAAAATTATACCTATTTAGGAGACCAGGCAATTCCATTATAGTAACCGTTTCCATCACTCACATTTGAATTAGTCCTACGTGCCTCTTTAATTGTTTTGATAAAGTCTCCTGTTTTTGCATCAACGATATTAATTTGATTTACACTAGCATATTCTGGTCTATGTTCTTCCGTATTAACATCTACGATAATAAACCTGCCATCAGATGACCAACCATATGTGGAACTTTCCCCAACCTGCATTCCTGAATCTTTCCTTTGCTCAATAAATCTCCTCAAAACCTTATCAGAAATATTTCTATCTGTTCTAGATGCTAATGTCAAAACATGAACTGTGTTCATCTTTAGTGGAGGGGAGCCAAGCGCGGAATCTTCAAGGCTATGGTATAAGAGTTCTTTGCCATCAGGAGACCAGTAAAGACTGTTAGCATTATCCATAAAGGGTTTATATATTTCTTTCTTTCCATCATTAACTGTTAATACAGCAATCGCTTGAGTTACTGGTTCACTTTTTCCATACTCCACATAGGCAATTTTAGTACCATCAGGAGACCATTGTCCAAAACTATCTATCGTCTTTAGTACTTTTCCATCTTCTGCGCTAATAAGTTGTACTTCTGAATCAGTGTCACGCTGTGGATTATAAAGAATTGTATTGTCTTTTGGATTCCAACTAGCATTTGATGTCCCACCTCCACCAGCAATTCTGCATTGATTAGGGTCTTTATCATAATATGCATTATTAGCGAGAGTTTTTTTAGATTTACTGACTAAATCATATATGATTAGTTTATCATTCTCTATAAAAACAATTTTAGTACCATCAGGAGACCAGCTTGGTTCACTTCTTGATGCTTCACTATTTGTTATTTGAACTGGCTCTGACCCATCGGTATTTATAATCCAGATATTGTGGTAATCTGTGCAATCTGCGTATGTTTTCCCTTTATTTACTACGCTTTGTGGAGACGATTTGTAGGCTATTTTGCTAGTATCTGGTGACCAAACAAGGCTTTCGTTATATCCATACTGGGTTAATTGTTTCTCACCTAAACCATCAGCATTTATAGTCCATAAATCTCCATTGAGCATGTATGCAATCCTGTTGCTTGAATTAACTACATTTTCTATTTGGATATTAGTAGGGGCTATTACCGTAGTATTATTTTGATTATTATTAGATTTATTTTTATTTAGTTCTAGAAAGTATATTCCTACACCTACTATAAGAATTAGGAGAACTATCCCTAAAGCTAGTAAGAAGTTACCTCTTTGATTTGCAATAGGAGGGGAGGTTAAATTTTGATCAGGAA
>CALRDJ010000027.1 GCA_943354875.1 Candidatus Levybacteria bacterium GW2011_GWA1_37_16
CATCGCCACTCCTCTCGGGACGAAAGCATATAATTTTTGGTATTTTTCTCCTTGTGACACACCGCTTCCTTACAAATTTGGTTCTATCGATGATCGGTTTAATATATCCCAAGAGCAGCTTTCTTCGGATGTTTCTGAAGCTAGTGGTATCTGGAGTGGTGTATACGGAAAGCCGTTGTTCATATATGACCCTAAAGCGTTATTAACTATCGGCATGGTGTATGACGAGAGGCAGTCGTTAAACACTCAGATAAATGAGCTTCAGGGGAGTTTGCAAAACCAAGAAGAATCGCTAAAACCTCAAGAGCAACAATATGTACAAGCATCAGCATCTTTTAGTCAAAAACTTTCAGCATTTAACAAGACTGTGGAAGAATGGAATGCTAAGGGTGGAGCGCCGAAAGAAGAATATGAAAAATTAAAAGTTCAGCAGGAAGAGCTTCAAAAAGAAGCTTCTCGGTTAAATGAAATGGCTAGGTCTTTAAATCGTTCGGTAAAAGACCTTAATTCACAGCTCGGAACTTTAAACCAACAGGTTAGTATATTTAATGCAGCATTGGCAGAAAAACCAGAGGAGGGTTTATATGATGGAGGGAAAAATACCATTACTATTTATATAACTAATTCTCATAAAGAGCTCGTGCATACACTTGCTCATGAATTAGGACATGCCATTGGCATAGGCCATGTCGATGAAAAAGACTCGATCATGTATAGATTGTCTTCTTCATCCATAACGCCATCAGATCTCGACATGAAAGAGTTATCAAGAGTGTGTGTGAAAAGAACGTGGTTCGATGTATTCGAGAAGAGAATGAGGTTAATAGTCGACCGTTACCGCGCCACTCAGTAGTTGTTTAATAGAGCTGGAAGTTTCATAATAAAACAGGGTTATCGTTATATCTTTAAGGAATTTCTCAGTACTCCGTGGTGGTCTATCGCATTATCCTTTGGATTCTCTGTGATTGTGGGAGTTGTTTTCGGAGTGGCTCCAGCCATACGAGCTTCGCGAATGGATCCTGTCCAAGCACTCCGATATGAATGATGAGAAGAAGACGATATAAAACCAGAAGAAGGATCACGCTGTTTGTTATATTTTTGATCAGTTTGTTTCTTGGCTGGAAGGGACTTTCTGGCTATTGGCAATCCTCTGAGATCATCTCTCCGCTTACTGATAGAGTCTACGAATTTATTACTGGAAAAAGTTCTGATCGGCTAGGGGGAGTTGTCTTGGAGCAGTTGGTCGGCACGACTGGGTCTTATTCTGTGGTCGTAAAAGACGTAGATACTGATGAGATAACGTATTTTAACGAACATAAGCAATACAAGGCGGGAAGTTTATATAAGTTGTGGGTTTTAGCTGCTGCCTATAAAAAAATTGAGGAGGGGAGTTTAAAAGAAGACGAAGTTTTGTCTGCAGATATTGTCGATTTAAATAAAGATTTTAATATCGCCTCAGAAGAAGCAGAACTTGTCGATGGGGACTTGGAGATGACAGTTGGTCAAGCACTTTCTCAAATGATCACGATTTCTCATAATTATGCAGCACTTATGCTCGTGAAGCGAATTGGACTTTCTACTGTAATAATATATTTGGAGAAAAATGGATTTAGTGAATCACATTTGGGTGCAGAGGGGGAGGCGCCCATGACATCTGCTTCGGATATCGCACTTTTTTATGAAAAGCTTTTGGACGGAAAGCTAGGTAGTGCTGAAAATACACAGAAAATGCTTGCTTTGTTAAAGCAGCAAACACTTAATGATAAACTGCCAAAGTACTTACCGAAAGATGTTATGGTCGCGCATAAAACAGGAGAACTGGGAAGAATATCTCATGATGCTGGTATCGTATTCCTGAAGAAGAGTAGATACGTTATCATAGTGTTATCTGACACTGATTTTCCTCCAGGGGCGGAGGAGCGAATAGCGAAAATATCAGAAGGAGTATATAAGTATTTACGTACAAAGTAGCGAGGGTTACCAGCAGTCTGTGTTCTAGATTACAGTAATAAGAGTTTTCGGCTGGTATGATATCTATGTTCTCGCAACAGAACAACAGCACTAAACCAAAAAGCGACGCTTACAAAAGCTCCCTATTCATAGGGGGTTTTTGTTTTTTAAGGCACGTTTAATTATGGAAGTATTGTAGGAAAAGTAGGAGCACTAGTCTTTCAATTATTTATACAGAGGGTGTTTCAGTTTCCTGAGGAGCTTGGGATTCTGGAGGAAGAAATTCTTCACCACCACTGTCAGTGCTATTCGTATATTCATCTGGTTTTAGCCAATATACATATGGACATCCCGTAGCTTTCCTGGCGTCTTTATCCCATCCGGAGGTAGAGCATTTTTTCATTTTTTTACCAGCGGCGGTGGTGTAGAGGACGAGTGGCTTACTACAATCGGGACATTTCTCGTCCAGTGTTTCAGTCGTACCATTTATCCATTCGATAAAATCACAACCGGTAGATTTTTTCGTTTCTTTATCCCACGAATTCGTACTGCATTTTTTCATCTTCTTTCCAAATCTCGTAACTGAGAGAACGAGAGGATTTCCGCATTTCGGACATTTCTCATCGAGTTCCTGCGGTTTTACTTCGAGCCACTTTACATAATCACAGCCGACATTCTGTCTCGTCTCTGGATCCCAAGAGCCTTTCGAACAGCGAATAAGTTGACGACCGGTTTTCGTAGTGGTTATCTCACCAAGCGGGCTTCCGCACTGAGGGCATATATTATCTGGGGTTTCCCTTGGCTCGGCGGAGCCTTTAGCGGAGACGGCTTCTTCTTCTGTAGTTTTTTCTTTCGCCATTGAATATATATGGTACGGTATTGGGAAAAAATATTCAACAGGGAATAATAACTAGCCTCTAGCTTCTAGAATGGTTGTGATTGACTTCCAGTGTTATTGGACTATAATAGCCTGTATGAAAAGACGAGAAGTAGTACCACGAATTGATGTCTCTGTTTTGGGCGATGAAGCTTGGCATACAGTAGATCACATGCGGGGGATCGATCATACAGATAGTCGTGCACAGAAAATTTCCAGTCGAGGGAAAAATCATTCTCCTTATTATGTTGTGGCTATACGAAGAGCCCTAGATCTTCAGAGTTACAATTTCAATCCCCGAGAGGGTGAACGTCAGCATGCGTTATATAGGGAAGCCTTTGATGCGGTGACGCAGAAAAACATCCCAAAGACAAGCGGTGAGATGAAAAAGTTCGCGAAAAAACTCGCGAGAAGAGATCCTGCGCATAAAGATTTCTGGTCTGAATATTCTGATAATGTATCTTGGAGAAGTGCGTCGTTGTCTATGGGTGCTATTCGTTCAGAGCAACTTAATCCGTTAGGTAAAGAAAGTCTGTCCATGGAAGATCCGATTATGGAAAAACTTTTCGAAAATGATGGAGTTTTGATAAAAACGTTGGCAGGAAAACTTACCGGTAAGCCTACCGATGAAATGAGTGTTTTGTATGCAGGACGACAAGTTTTCCACGAAAATCCTCAGACTACTCCGCAGTTAGAGATGAAACCACTTCGAGGAAAAGACGATATTTCTACGAAAGCACTTCGCTGTAAGGATCTGATTGGTTTATATAAAGAATATAAACGCGCATATGTTTGGGGAAAGTTTAAGATGAGTACTGTTCATGTTCGAGCAGAGTTTGCAGAAGTAGTGGATGCAAATAAGGAGATCATCATGAAGCTCGAGTTTGGACCAGAGACAAGTTTTTTTGATGGACTTTTTCCTGAAGATGACTCAGATAAATATTTTCAGGGAATGAAGTCTGGAAAATGTAAGGTGTCAGTAGGATGGCTGGGAAGGAAGAGTTTGAGTGGGCTTGAAAAAGGATCGGTACTGCAAGATATGTTTTTTCCGAAAGATTCTGTAGATGATGTAGTGGGTTTAGAAAAAACGAGAAGAGATCGAGATATATTTATCCGCCAGCATCATAAAAATGGTCATCGTCCAGATATGAAAATTTCGAAGAACGGTCATAATGGAAATATGCGCGGGGAAGAAGTATATATGCCTCTGGGTGATCAGATGACAGATAGTGCTCTCCCAATTTTTTCCAGAAGAAGCTAGCTGGAAAGTTTTTACTATACGTTAGTATAAATAATAAGAAAACAAGCGATTTCGTGCTACAATTTTCTCATGATGCTTACTGATAGTAGTCCGGATAGAAACCTGCGAGAAATTGCAGCCAGAAAGAAATTTAATGCAGGTTTTAAAAAGTTACGGGGCAGTACTTCACTTGATCGTATGCATCGCGTAGCCCAGCTTTCTCCTGATGCGTTCTGGTTTGAGTCACAAGATGTTTTCGATACGGCAGAAACATATTTTCGACTGTCTGCGGCTGCAACTAAAAATAATTTGAGAGGTCCAGAAAGAGAGCAATTTATAATACAAGGACTTGTAGAAAACGGAGTTATAGATTCTGGGGATTCGCAGGAAGCGGTAAGAGGATATAAAGTAGTTCGTGAAGGTTGCGAATTGAATCGATATCACTGGCAAAATATGTTAGGTAAGATGACAAGGAATAGTAAGCGTAGATAATCTCTACAGAGGTAGTATTCAATTTCTACTTAAAATCATAAAAGAAATTTTCTAAATTACTCCAATTCTATATTATTTTCTGTTATACTCAAGATTCGATGTTTAAAAACCGCAATTTAGCTATTATAGCTTTGGTCGCCGTAGTAAATGCCCTTGGATATGGAATCGTTATCCCTATCTTATATACGTATTCTAAGCACTATGGGATGAGTGATTTTGAAAATGGATTACTATTTTCTATATTTTCTGTATGTGCTTTTTTCTCCACTCCTTTCATCGGGCGTTTTTCGGACAAATATGGAAGACGACCGCTCTTAATTATCTCTATCATAGGAACTGCTATTTCATTTTTTATGCAGGCATTTGCTCCTAGTGCATTTTTTCTTTTTCTCGCTCGTGCACTCGATGGAGTTACAGCAGGGAACATATCGGTCGCTCAGGCGGTCATCTCTGACACGACAAAGCCTGAAGAGCGAGCGAAGGGGTTTGGTATTATCGGAGCATCATTTGGATTTGGCTTTGTGGTAGGTCCTGCGATTTCAGCATTTACGGTTTCATATTCACCAGCGCTTCCATTTATTATCGCGGGAGTTATCTCGGTTATCGCAGCAGTTATAACTGCGATATATTTACCTGAGACCAACAAGCACATAGGTCAGATAGAACATAAAAAGATGTTTGATTTTAGAAAATTATGGCATGCGTTATTTGATCCAAATGTCGGCATGACTTTGCTTATTACTCTCGTTTACTTTCTCGCATTTGGGTGTTCAATTATGTATGGGTTTCAGCCATTTGCCGTAAGAGTTTTGGGATTAAATAGTTCTGAAGTATCCATACTATTTGTAGTATTTGGCTTGGTAGGGCTTCTCGCTCAGTTGTTTATCGTTCCCAGAATTACGAAAATGTTTGGCCTGAAAAAGACGTTCTCCACCTCTATTCTTATCGTGGCAATTTCGTTTCTTCTTATGTTTTTAAGTCGTAACATGTGGATGTTTGTTTTTGCATCTGCAGTACTTGCCGTTTCGAATGCATTGGTTCAGCCGTTAACGAATACGATTCTTTCCCAAGAGACTGATGAGAAGTCACAAGGAACCATCATGGGACTAAACGCTTCATATATGAATGTCGGACAAATCTTTGGACCGATTGTCGGTGGAGTACTGGCATCGTTTTATATTCCATCTATATTTCTTGCAGGGGTGGTATTTGCTCTTATTTGTTTTTATCTTTCCTTTAAAGTCTTGCGTCCAGGCATAAGAAAAGAATCAGCTTTCTAGTGTTGGAGGCATTCTGCTTGAAGGTTGCTATCTAATTATAACTCCGGGCCACCACATATTGGCTATATAGACCACGATCGGCATGATAATAATGGTTAAAAGCGTAGTTAGCGTTACTACTTGAAAAGACTCTGATGCAAGTCTTTTATAGCGCTCCGCTATTCCTGGTACGGCCTTGGCTGTTGGGAGAGCAAATATCATCACAAATGTCATAGCAAGTACTGATGGAAGCTGAAAGTAAAACGCCAATCCAAATCCTAGTAGTGTAAATGCTCCCATGCGTAGTGCAGTAAGAAAGAGAATTTCTTTCAAGTCTTTCTGAAGTGTTTTAAAATTTATTCCCGCTCCGACAGCAACCAGTGCCACTACGAACGTTCCTGCTCCCATATTGTTTAGTGTTTGAAGTAGCCAAGAGGGTATAGGAATGCTAAAAAATAAAATAACGAGTCCTACTATGGAGCTTAAAATGAGTGGATGTTTTAGTGTGTCGAGAAGAGAAAGTTTTAGGACTTTAAATACCGAGTCACGGGCTTTGGCTTCGCTTTCTCGTGCGAGAAATATCGTAATCGGTACAACTATGAGAAGAGACAGTATGGTATTTGTTATAACAGGAATTATCGTGGTTTCGATGCCGAGGATATTTTGTAAAATAGGAAGTCCTACGATTCCTGTGGATACGAATGATGTGCATAAAGCTGCTATGGAGGTTGTTTCTAGGTCTTTCTTAAAAATTATTTTATGCAAGAAAAAAGTAACAGCATACATGATGATAAGTCCCGCGATAGTGGCCCATATGAAATTTGGATGAATAAGGCTTTGTGGGTTTTTCCCCGATAGATGAGAGATAATAACGCCAGGTAGTGTAACGTAGAGAAGAAATTTTAAGAGTACCTCAGAAGTCTGTTCAGTAAATATTTTCAGCTCTCGTAGTATGTATCCGAGCGCGATGAGCGCTACGATCGGAAGCATCAGGTAGGCTATGTAAAAAATCGACATTATCTGTATTGTAGGTATTTATTTTGAAACTTACAAGATCTCTTGACAGCAGTGTTGAAAAACGTTTACCCTTAATACAGGATCTGTTTTTGTCGTTTAACTATAAAATATGAAGGAGGTGAATAATATGAAATTAAATACATTGTTAGGATGGGTACTCGTATTAAGTGCAGTTTTGTGGGGATATGCAGCTGTTACAGGCACAAATCTCCTCGGTGCAGTGCTTGGCGCACAACTTGAAATGATCGTTGAGTTGGTAGTCGGAGTAGTTGGCGTATACGTAGGTTACTTGCTTTTCACTGGAAAAGCTTCTTTGAAATTAAAGTAATCTTTGCTTTATAAAGAGGGCGAATATTCGAAAGAATTCGTCCTCTTTTTTGTGGTTTTATTTTTTCTTTGCAGGTCTGAGGATTTCTGGAATATTTTTTAATTCTATTCTGGACTTATTAAAAAAGTATGCGACTGTTCCGAAGGTGGCAACAGGTGAGATCCACTCTGGAATGTCGTACCCGAAGCTATGAAAGAGCATGATGACTCCTAAGACGAGGATGGAATACATGGCTCCGTTTTTCAAATATTTATATTTCTTGATCCGCTCCATATTGCTGATCGTTAGTTGTCTTAGGACTACTGAGCCCAATCCATTGCCGATAAGGATAAGAGGGATGGCGAAGGTAAATGCGAATGCACCGATCACTCCATCTATCGAAAAGCTCGCATCAAGTACTTCAAGGTACGCGATTTTACTGAAATCTGACATGTTACCATTTTTTAGTAGTTTTTTTTCTTGTTCTTCTGCATATTGTCGAAATCCATGAATGATGAAAAATAGAGTCGAGCCGAGTACTGCACCGAATTGCAGAAGTGGTTCGTCGTGCTGATATGCATACCAAACAATGCTGGTGAGTAGGAGTGAGATGATTGCATAAAACCATGCTCCTCGTGCATGGAAAAAGCGTTCTCCCTTGAGTCCGAAGTTTTTCGGCTCTAGAAATAGCCAGTGGAAGAAAAGAAAAATGAGAAATACACCACCAGCATTCAGTAGTACATGTGAAGACTCCTGGATTGATTTGCCTATCGCTGGATCATTTGAAAATGCTGCAGTGAGTACTCCCCAAGGACCAAGTGAAGGATTTGCTACGAACAAAATGGCAAAAGGAAGAAGCCCGCGTACTAAAAAGACTGAAAAAAAGATACCCCATGTGAGAAACCATCTGCGTGCTTTTGCGCTCATGGTAGTAAGCACCTCGGCATTAATAATAGCGTTATCGACGCTGGTGATAATCTCAAAAACTGAAAGCCCTATGACGGTGAGTAGAAGAAATACAATATCCATGCTGCTATTTTAGCAGATTTGTAAGATATTTTTCAGCGGGGTTTTTTAGTATGATAAAATATCTTTATGAGAAGGGGTGATATGAGTGGAAGAGAAAAATAGTATTGTAGGAAATAAGCCCGGACTTAATCCGATGCTGCTTGGTGGCCTTGTTTTACTCGTAATCATTGTGGTTGGTGGTGTATACATATCTTTACAGAGAAATTCAGGTGAAGAGAAGATGGATGATGCTGAAAAAGCAGCTCCAGCTGTTATGCAAGTAGTTCCAAGTAGTTCTCCAAGTAGTGTGATGAAAGCAGAGAGCGCGACGAAGTCCTTTGTGCTAGAGACAGGAAGTTTTTATTTTACTCCTGATAAAATTTCAGTTAAAAAAGGAGATACGGTAAAACTTACTGTTACAAACAAGGGTGGGATGCATAAATTCGTAATAGATGAGTTTCAGGTAAAAACATTACTCCCTACAGGAAAACCGACAGAAATTACATTTGTTGCTGATAAGGTCGGAACATTTGAATTCTATTGCGCAATTGGCCAGCATAGAGTTATGGGACAAAAAGGAACGCTTGTCATAGAATAGAGATAGATGATGCAAGCACTTCGCTTAGTTGATGATCTTCTAAATAGGTTTACCATGTATCGTGTCGTGCTGTACGGACTTTTGATATTAGCAGGATATGCGGTTATCTTAAGCGTCTTCAACTTTCTTTCTTTTCATCCGTTATCGCTTGTCGTTTCTTCAGTGGTCTTGATCATAACTTGCTGGACTTCTAATACGCTTTTTGCCAAGGCTTTTAAAGCTCCAGCAAGTACAGAATCTTATTTTATCACTGCACTAATTTTATTTTTCCTTCTCCTGCCTCCGACAGATATTTTTGGATTTTTGCCGCTTGTTCTTGGGGGAGTTATGGCTATGGCTTCGAAATATCTGCTTGTTATTCGTAAAAAACATATTTTTAACCCTGCAGCTATCTCTGCTTTTATACTCGGATTTTTAGGGATGCCAGTGGTGTTTTGGTGGGTTTCAGCTCCAGTGATGCTTCCTGTGTTGATCGTGGTGGGAGTTTTAATCGTTCGAAAGACCCGGAGGTTTGTTATGATTACAGCCTTTTTTATTGTAGCAATGATTACGACATGCATTACTCAGGGAGCAGGTATGAATCCGATAGAGCTTCTCACTGAGCTACTTTTCTCATGGCCTCTTGTGTTTTTCATGGATGTTATGCTCACTGAGCCGTTAACGAGTCCGTCTACTCAGCGTATGCGTATCGTGTATGGATCTCTTGTCGGGATTTTATTTGGCTCTCAGTTTCAGTTGGGTCCGATTAATTCTGGTCCTGAGCTGGCACTTATCGTGGGGAATATATTCTCTTATATCGTGAGTCCGAAAGAAAAACTTATGCTGAGACTAAAGGAAAAAATACAGCTCGCTCCGCAGATTTATGAGTTTATATTTGAAACTTCTCAGAAGTTTAGTTTTCGTCCGGGACAATACTTCGAATGGACATTTGCTCATAAAAATCCGGATACCAGAGGAATTAAAAGATATTTTACGATCGCATCTTCTCCGACCGAGAAGGAAATTCATCTGGGAGTGCGGGTAAATGAGAAGGGGAGTAGTTTTAAGAAGGCATTGTTGGATCTTGAATCTGGTTCTGGTTTGAGTCTGATCGCATCACAGCTTTCAGGTGATTTTGTTCTTCCTGAAGATACAGCAGAGAAATTAGTTTTTATAGCCGGGGGAATCGGGGTCACTCCATATAGGAGTATGGCTCAGTATATGATTGATCAGAAGCAGCAGCGGGATATTGTGCTTTTTTATGCATGCGTATCATCAGTAGATTTCGTATTTAAAAATATATTTGAAAAAGCGAAAGCATTTGGTTTTAAGACTATGTATGTAATAACTCATAAAGAAAATGCTCCTGCGAAATGGAGCGGGAAAGTGGGGTATTTGACAAAAGCTATGATAGAAGATGAAGTGCCAGATTTTGCATCACGGATGTATTATCTCTCTGGACCACAGATGATGGTTGACTCATATAAGGCACTGCTGTTCTCACTCGGTATTCAGCCATTTAAAATAAAGACTGATTATTTTCCTGGATTTTAAGCATTGAGCATTTTTATTGTTCTTTTACGTTAAAAACCTCAAATTTGATACAATGTAGCCGTGGATACGAAGATTCAAAAAAAGCTACATATGTTCTTCACCCAGTTTAAGTACCATACCTACAATAAGGGTGAGATTTTAATTCGTGCTGATGACACCCCCGCGGGTATTTTTTACTTGAAGGAAGGATTGGTAAAAGAATACATAATTTCTAAAAAAGGTGAGGAGTTGGTACTCAATATTTTCAAGCCAGTATCGTTTTTTCCTATGTCATGGGCTTTTAATGACGCACCAAATAGTTATTTCTTCGAAGCGATGAATCGAGTAGAAGTATGGAGAGCTCCAAAGCAAAAAGTATTAGATTTTATAAAAAAAGATAACGAAATCTTATACGATCTTATCAGTAGGACCTATAAAGGAACAGATGGGATGATGAAGCGAATGGCATATCTTATGTCCGGAGGTGTTTATGTTCGCCTACTCATAGAAATACTTATTAGTGCGAAACGGTTTGGGGTGATAAGAGATAATCGAATGGTTGAAATTGAAATTTCTGAAAAAGATCTCGCTGCGCAGTCAGGGATGACGAGAGAGACAGTAAGTCGAGAAATAAAAATATTAAAAGATAAAAACTTGATTACTTTTAGTAAAAATATGTTAATCATAAAAAATCTAGACCAGCTTGAGGACGTATTAGTTCAAGGGTCATAATGGATTTGAGATTAATAAGAGAACAGTACACGACATTGCTCCCTCAGATAGTGATTTATATCACATAAAAAATACATTTTTAGGTATATGCTATCGGTACTATGATAAATAGCATAATTTTTGATAAAAGAATGGGGTTTCAGAGTAGGCTTCTAAGTTCTGATATTGATAAATTTGAGTCATTACTAGAACGTTCTACAAAAATTCTTCTAAAGACTTCATCTGTTTTTCCATTCGATTTTTTCCCAGATGAGATAACGATCGATGAGTTTAAAGTAAATATTATATTTCATGAGTTTTGGCTTTCAGGCGATATACACAGTATTCAAATTGATATGATTAAAGATATAGAGGTAGAATCTGAGCCGATATTTGCTGAGTTAAAGATCGTTCCTGATGGATATCCCGGTCATCCACTCGCTGTACGATTTCTTAAGAAAAAAGATGCTATGAAAGCGCGACGTATTATTCAGGGGCTTATGGTAGCACGTAAACAAGGCATAGACCCGTCGCAACTAGATGAACATATGATTGAGAAAATTGAGCGATTGGGGAAGACTAATTTGCGCGAATAGCGGGGTGGAGGTTATGATAGGATATTATAATTACGGTAGCATGATGGGGTCAGGGTGGGGAATAATCGCGCCAATATTTGCTATAATAATAATTATCGATAGTATACTGTTTGGTTTCTGGCTATAGCAATAGAATCAAAGATATATTACAAAACACATGATTAAGAAATATATTGTTTATCTCGCGTGGATTCAAAGCATCTTCGCTACACTCGGGAGCCTATACTATAGTGAGATCATGCACTACACGCCATGTGTTCTTTGTTGGTATCAAAGAATTTTCATGTATCCACTTGTTCTTCTTTTGCTCGTCGGAATTTTACGAAAAGATAAAAAAATATATCAGTATGTTCTACCTATGAGTATCGTTGGTTGGGGGATAGCTCTTTATCATGTATTGCTCCAAAAGGGTATCATATCGGAAGCTCTCGCTCCATGTGTGGCAGGGGTATCATGTGTTACAAAATATGCAGGCTATTTCGGATTTATAACTATTCCTGTTATGTCACTTACGGCATTTACTATCATTACGATTTGCATGCTTATTTTACGAAAATATAATAAAACAGTATGACCCAAGAATTAAAAGTAATCTTAGGAATAAGTGCTCTTTCCATCGCGATATTGGTCGGTGGAATATTTTTTCTCAGTAAGGATGGTGCGACTAGTACCGGGGTTGTTACGGATCCGAAAATACTTTCTCAAAACAATAATCACATCATAGCCACTGATAGTGCGAAAGTAACTGTCGTCGAATTTGCAGATTTTCAATGTCCTGCATGCAGAGCTGCGCTTCCAAATATAAAACAGGTTTTGGAAAAGTATAAAGGACAGGTAAACTTTGTATATAGACATTATCCGCTCCCTCAGCATAAAAATGCAATTTTGGCTGCTATGACTGCAGAATCTGCAGGAGCTGTAGGGGGGCCTGAGAAGTTTTGGGATATGTATGCTCTTTTATTTGAACGACAGACTAAGTGGAGTGAGAGTTCGGATGCTCGTAGTATTTTCGTCGAATATGCGAAAGAGTTACAGCTCGATAGTGATGCATTTAGTAAAAGCTTGGATGATAGTGCGCTTATGGATCGCATACAAAAAGATAAGACTGACGGAAATACTCTCGGAGTAAATTCGACTCCCACATTTTTTATAAATGGAGAGACGGTAACGGGTAATTCTTTCGAAGCACTAGCGCAAAAAATTGAAGAAAAGTTAAAAAATAAGTAATTTCTAGTTTTTTACTATAATGTCTTCATATATTTTTTGTTGGAGCTCGCAGAGCACAATTCAACATTTTCTCAACTCTGAATTGAAAGTAAGCAGAAGAAGGAATAGTCTTAGGCAAGAATATGATTTCAACTTCAGACAAAATTCAAATATCGCTATTTTTTCATGATTTAAAGGCTAGAATTGCAGACAGGCAATATGGTTTCATACTAAACCTTTCGGCAATCTCAACAGGAGTCTTAATTTTCTTGTTTAAAGAATTAATACCTGGGAACATTTTTATAAAATTATCGTTTATACTTTTTTCCATCTCTCTCTTATTTTCTTTTCTTTTAAATATTATTGCAACAGAATTTGATAGAAGGCTTATACAAAAAGATGAAGATGTAATCAGTAAAGCATTTAAAGGAGATTATACGGAAACTCTGGATAAGAAGACTAGGTCTGTTGGTAAAATCTTAAATTTTTTATACTACTCAGTTCTAATTTGCTTTGCACTAGGTATCTTAATTATAATTTCTCATTTTCTTACATATAATCCACACGTTATATCGCCAAAACATCTTTAGAAGAGGTGCTGAGTTGTTATTCTGTTAAACTTAGGAGAGTTGATTTTCTTATCAAAAAACTATATAATTAAGACATAAACGCCTCACCCAGTGTCGCAAGACCCGGTGAGGTTTTTGTTTGCCTTGATTCTTCGCTTCATTCTTGGGATAATCACATTATGTCAAAGTAGTTCTATTTATAGACGGACAAAATTTTACACATAAAGTTGGGGATGTATTAAAGGGTGCTTCAAAATCTTCTCGTGTACTAAAAATTGAAAATCTTGATTTGAATGCACTATTTGCCAATCCATTAAAGGGATTATCTGTCTCAACGAAAATTTTCTTTGGAGCAAAGTTACACTTCAATAAAGAGACTCCAGTAAAATCTGCAGAACTGATTAGTATGCAGAGAAAACTAATCAATAAAATAAACAAGCAAGGATACGAATTTATAAATGCAGGTAATGTAAGAGCTCAAAAAGTCGGCAATACGGTAATTTTTAAAGAAAAGGGTGTTGATGTAAGAATTGCAGTGGACATGGTCGCAATGGCTTGCGATAAGAAGGTAAAGACAATCATCTTGTGTAGTTCTGATTCCGATCTTCAACCTGCTGTAGCAGAAGCTAGAAAAAGAAAGGTAGAGGTAATTTATCTTGGTTTTGAAAATAGTCCAAACAAAGGACTTAGTTATACGACAAATAGAACGATTCTTATTCGCAATTCAGAGGTAAGAGATGCATGCATAGAGGAAAAGGAGAAGAAGAAGTGAATTTAAGCGTGGGAATTGTGGGTTTGCCAAATGTGGGGAAGAGTACTCTTTTCAATGCGCTTCTGAAAAAGCAGCAGGCTTTGGCGGCGAATTATCCCTTTGCCACCATCGAACCAAATGTGGGAGTCGTGCCAGTTCCGGACGAGCGACTGGTCAAACTCGCTGAAATCACAAAAACTGAAGAGAAATTAGATTCATTGCCCCCTATAAAATCCGCGATGGTAAATTTCGTAGACATAGCAGGCCTGGTGAAAGGTGCATCGGAGGGCGCAGGTCTTGGAAATAAATTTCTCTCTCATATCCGCGAAGTTTCAGTCATCGTGCACGTAGTTCGTGCGTTTTCAGATGACAATGTTATTCGAGAGGGATCGATCGATCCGAAAAGTGATTATGAAACGATCGAAACGGAGCTCATGTTAGCTGATCTGCAGTCCATAGAAAAAGCGATTAGTAATAAAAAACAAATGATTAGTAAAAGTACTCTGGAAAAAGTTCAGCAGTTACTGAACGCAGGTACGTCAGTCAGGAGTGGTGACTTCTCAGAAGAAGAACAGGTAGAAGTAATGCAATTATTTCTCATATCAGCGAAAAAAGAACTTATCGTCTTAAATGTATCGGAAGAAGATTATTCAGAAGAGAAGATTCCTGGAATTATCGAGAAATACGCAGGACTTTTAGGGGTTTCTGCAGATATTCTCACTGTCGTATGTGCGAAAATCGAAGAAGAGTTATCGACACTAACTCTGGAAGAACAGACAGAATATTTGAGCGGAATCGGCATCCACCAATCAGGACTCGAGCGAGTTATAAAAAAAGCGTATGATACCCTCGGTCTCATTTCATTTTTAACCTGTGGAGAGAAAGAAGTGAAGGCATGGACCATCGAAAAAGGCATGAGTGCTCAGAATGCGGCGGGAGTAATTCATACAGATT
>CALRDJ010000028.1 GCA_943354875.1 Candidatus Levybacteria bacterium GW2011_GWA1_37_16
AGAAATTCAATCCCAAGTACCTCAGCACATAGAATTATCCTACTATTTAGCCACGATTTATCCAGTAGCGCGGTTGGAAGACCTGCCGACATATAAAGATAAGAAAGCTCAGTATCCAAAGTACGTAAATATGGGGCTTTTATACTATCCAGTTCTTATGGCAGCAGATGTATTGCTCTATAAAGGAGAACTAGTGCCAGTAGGTATCGATCAAGAACCGCACTTGGAAGTAATGCGGGAGATTGCACGGAAATTTAATAGTATGTTTGGTGTTACTTTTCCAGAACCACAGCGTTTTAAAACGGTGGGGGAATATGTGCCCTCGCTTTCGGGTACGGGGAAGATGAGTAAGTCCATAGATGGGAGTTTTATCAACTTAACTGACGATTTGGAGACGATAAAAAAGAGACTTGCCAGCGCACCCACAGATAGCGGAACGACTGGTGGAAATGTCCCAGATGAGGGTGGAGTGGCGAATCTATTTAAGCTTCTAAAGCTGTTCGGAACGTCAGATGAGAACACTAAATTTGTTCATGATTACAACGATGGTGTTATCAGATATTCGGAGTTAAAAGAGGCATTGGCTCAGGCAATTTATAAAGAGTTACAGCCATTTCAGGAAAGACGAAAAGAATTTGAAAATAACCCGGAACTCGTCGATCAAATTATAAAAGAAAGTCATGAAAAATGTCTCGAAATTGCTACTGCGACTATGCAAGAAGTAAAAGAGAAAATGGGATTGCTCTAGTCCGCGATAGGCAACTGATATCCAACATCTCGAGCGGTTCGTATTAATCGTGCATCTGTATCTCCAAGTTTTCTTCTCAGGCGCTGAACCAATTTCTTAGTTTGTTCCTGAGAATGATACTCACTAGGGATTTTAGGTGATTCTATTATCTTTCCACCAGAGGTCGTGAAGATCCTCAGTAGTTCTCCTTCTTGAGGAGTGATTGATATGGGCGTTTTACCATTAGCGACCAAGGGGGATGACGTCACAAGAGATTCATAATTGAATACGATTTCTCCTAAGGGAGTTGTGAAGCGGAGAACTAGTTCATGGTCGACTTCGAGCGCAGATTCAGGAGATAGGAAAGTATGTCCACGAGATTGAACTGCATAAATTAGAGAATTTTCTCCATGCTTTGTGCCTCTTTGAATTCTTTCTTCTCCTAATTTTTTTCTGAGAATGCTTATACAGTGTTTTGCATTATTTCTCGTAACTAGATCATCTGGATCATAGGATAGCTTTCCCCACATCGCTTCTAGTATAGTTCTGTCGTCCAGAACTCGCGTGGGGTTGCGCAAAAGCGCTTCAAGAGCTCGTTCTCCATTAGAAATATATTTTCGACCCCAAGACTCATGGGGTTCTGACAAGTAAATATCATTTGGAAGCAGGGGAGATCTGACAAGTCCAGTCCTGGTATCTAGAGAAAGTTCCCCGCGATTGGTCATGTGGCGGAGCACAGTTGGGGGAGTCTCTGCGCTGCCACCAGATCTATCATCCGGTTTTTGATGAAATGTAAATGCTTCAGCGCTTTGATATGAAAATCCTTCTCGCATAAGAGGATATTATAGAGAATTTAAGTCTTGAAAGTGAAAGTCAAAAAAATGGGTTCGCTGTAATCCTACTTAGTTAACCCATATCCCTTTCCAGGTATTGTATGTATTAAATTTCCATTTTCAGAGCTCCCTAGCTTTTTTCTCAGACCAAGCACGTCGGTTCTTACGTGACCGACTGTTAATCCTTCGTTATTATTACGCACTCGATGTGGTTTCTTTAGGAGTGGAATTAGCACATTGCCTTCTCCGCGATATAGCCTGATAGGCGTTGCGCCATTGTTTACCAAGGGAGAAAAAGCTACCGATCTATCATGGTCATAGCTTATCTCGCCAGAAGGAACTTTGGCATGATAACTATGAATAGACATGGCATTGTCTGGATGAACTAGGGTGTAGTTATGGGGGTATACCGTGTGGATAAGTTGAAAAGCATCTCTTAATGTAGTCTTTTTTTTGTTTTCAAGATCGCCAGATATTCTTCTAAATTCTTTAATGTAGGAACTTATTATTTCTATATTATCGTCGAGTTGTGGTACATATCCTCTCCATACTACTTCCAGTAATTCTTTGCCTGTGTAAATCTTTTCAGGATGCTTCATCTTGATTTCCTTCAGGACGAAGCGGAGAGTGGAGAGTTCGAGTTTCGCCATCATAGGTCATGAGTCCCACAGGTGTCCAATGGCGATAAGAACGAGAATTGCCCGTTGCTTCACCTGAGCGAGTAGCCACCGTAGGCGCACGATGCAGTCTAGGTTTTTCACTCATAGGACGGAATTATAAGCTTTTTGAACTTAAAAAGCAAAAAGAATGCGTGTTAAAACCATAGCGAATCAGGGAATTTTATGCTATACTCCCCGTTATGGCAGGTACTCATAAACACCCTCAAAAAAAGAAATTTAAAGTAAAACTCAACCTCTCTTGGAAAAACATAGTACTCTATGGATTCCTTCTTTTTTTCAGCTTATTTTTATTCATGGGATTGAGCTCTCCATTTGACGATAAAAAAACTATTTCACTTTCTCAGACGATTCAAGAGGTAAAAAATGATCAAGTAAAAGAGATTCAGGTACGTGATACGAAATTGACGGTTTTAAAAAAGGATGGTTCCATCGTTCACTCCTTTAAGGAAAGTGGCTCTGATGTATACCAGTTATTTAAAGATGCTGGCGTGTCTCTAGATAAAACAAATGTAGCCATAAAAGATGAGTCAGGCATGAATAGTTGGATCAGTATTTTATCTGCAGTCCTCCCGATAGTTCTCATGATCGCTTTTTTCTACTTCTTGTTTCGCCAAGCGAGAGGCGCACAGGAAAGTATTTTCTCATTTGGTCAATCAAAAGCAAAGCTTTTTAACAAAGATTTACCTCGCACGACCTTCGCAGATGTAGCGGGAGTAGATGAAGCAAAAAGAGAATTAACTGAAATTGTCGATTTCTTGAAGCATCCACAGAAATATAAAGCGATGGGAGCCAGAACTCCCAAAGGTGTTCTCATGGTAGGGCCATCAGGGACCGGTAAGACACTTCTCGCTCGTGCGACTGCAGGAGAGGCAGATGTAGCGTTTTTCTCTATGGCAGGATCTGAATTTATGGAAATGTTAGTAGGCGTCGGTGCATCTCGAGTACGTGACTTATTTACCACGGCGAAAAAAGCTCAACCTGCGATCATTTTTATCGATGAAGTGGATGCTATCGGTCGTCAGCGCGGCGTAGGACTTATGGGTGGCCATGATGAACGCGAGCAAACATTGAATCAAATTCTGGTCGAGATGGATGGATTTGCGCCGACTGAGCAGCTCGTCGTTATGGCAGCAACGAACAGACCTGATGTGCTCGATCCAGCACTGGTCAGGCCAGGACGTTTTGATCGTCGGGTAGTATTGGACCTCCCTGATATCGAAGGACGAAAATCGATTTTGAAAATCCATGCAAAAGGAAAACCATTTAGTGCACATGTCGATTGGGATCGAGTAGCCAAGCGCACGGTTGGATTTTCTGGAGCAGATTTGGAAAACATGTTAAACGAAGCAGCCATTCTCGCTGCGCGAGAAGATAAAAAGTCTATAGATATGAAAGATCTAGAAGAAGCAGCGACGAAAGTAAAACTAGGGCCAGAGAAGAGAAGACTCCAGTCAGAAGATGATAGAAAAATGACTGCGTATCATGAAGCAGGACATGCACTGGTTTCTTGGCACATGCCGCACATGGATAAGGTGCATCGCATTTCAATTATCGGTCGAGGTATGTCACTGGGTCACACCATGATGGAGCCGGCAGAGCGCATACATGAGACGAAGACGCATCTTCTCGAGCAAATCGCTGTTATGCTCGGTGGTCGTGCAGCAGAGCAACTGAAATTTAAAGAAATGACCAGCGGTGCATCTGATGATATCGCCAAGGCTACTCAAGTAGCTCGGGCGATGGTCACAGAGCTTGGGATGAGTACATTGCTGGGTCCGATTAATCTCGATAACGATGGTGGACATCCATTTTATGAGCAGAAGCAACTTTCTCCTGAAATGGCAGCCAAGATTGATGCTGAAGTCAAAAAGATTATCGATGAAGGGTATGCAGAAGCACAAAAGATTCTTTTAAAGCTAACTAAGAAACTGGATCTTTTAGCGCTAGAGCTTCTTAAGCGTGAGACTATTGAATCAGATGATTTCGTGCGGATCATTGGTCCGAAAAAGTTTCTGTCAAAGACAGATTCATCCTCCCAGGATAAAACACTTGTAAAGAAGAGTTAAATTGCTGCATTGTTCTATTGTTAAATTGTTAATCCTGAATTTATTGATGGTGGTATAATTGGATGCTATGTCATCCTGGAGCGGGTTCGACAAGGACATTCGGCTGAGCTCAGTCGAAGCCCTCACCGTAAACTCCGCGATAGGATCCCTGAGATTCTATCAGTCACTCCGTTCCTTCCAGAATGACAAGAGATGCTTATGAAAAAGCTTATCCTCATCGATGGAAATGCGATCGTACATCGGGCATTTCATGGATTGCCACCACTAACCGCACCAGACGGAGAGTTAGTGAATGCAGTATATGGGTTTTTCTCCATGTTTTTAAAAATTCTGCAGGATCATAAGCCTGATTACATTATCGTCTGCTTTGATCGCCCAGCACCGACTTTTAGAAAGCAGTTATATGTGGGATACCAGGCGAAACGACCTGCTATGGCAGAGGGCTTAGGTCCGCAATTTAATTTTATCCGCACGACGCTCCGCCATGCGAAAGTTTCCATATATGAACTAGACGGATACGAAGCAGATGATCTTATCGGGACGCTGGCTACGCAAGCCGTGGAGAAAGATGACGATAGAAAATTGAAAGTAGAAGATAGTAGTCTGAATATAGAGAATGGAAGTTCGATCGATCTTCGATCTTCTAACCTCAAAAATCCATCATCTACCATCAATCATCCATCGTCTAATGTAGAGGTTATCATCTTCTCCGGGGATCGGGATCTTTTGCAGTTGGTTAATTCTCAGGTGAGTATGTTAGCACCGGTTACAGGAATTACCAATATGTTGTTATTTGATGAGGCAAAAGTTATCGATAAATATGGACTGAAACCTTCGCAGTTCGTGGATTATAAGGCCTTGGTGGGGGATAATTCAGATAACTATCCAGGTGTGAATGGCATCGGGCCGAAAACCGCAGCGACATTGCTTTCTAAATACGAATCATTTGAAAATCTGTATCACCACATCGGTGAGTTGCCAGAGAAAATTGGACTCAAGCTGGCTACTGACGCCGAGCAGGCAGCGCTTGCTAAAAAATTAGCTACGATAGTGACTGATGCCCCGATTCATTTGGACATGGATGCAGCAGAAGTAGGAAATATCGATAGGGAGAGCCTCAAGGCTTCATTTGGGCTTTTTGGTTTCTCGAGTTTAGTAAATAGATTGGGAGGCGGGATGCAAGATGCGAAGGGGACAAATGAGACAGAAGAGAGAAAAGAGACACAGGAGACAAAAGTAAAGAAACTAGAGAAAAAGAAAGACGATCAGCAGCTGGGCTTACTCTAGCGAGTAGTTTCGTTTTCAGGCGGTAGCGCTTCTTGTTCTTCTCGCGCTCGGTGAGCCATTTGTCGTATGACATTCAGATTCATTTTCGTAAAATTATAGACAACAACTGTTTGTCCCTCTTTCGGTCCTAGTACGTGTTCAAATCGTGCCACCCGATCTGTGATATGTCTGCGGTATGCAGGAGTAGGGGGGATTTCCAAAGCTTTCGGATTTACTTCATCAGAAGCTTCTGAAGGACGGGTAGGACGATCGAAAAAGTAAGTGTCTGCCAAGTCTCTCATGCCCGCATCGATCATCTCCTGTCTTTTATAAAGTCCCATACGCTTAATTACTTGTCCCTGTATGGTTACTGCGCCATCTGGAGTAGAGCCAGATAAAGTTTTTCTGCCATCCCGCAGAAGATCGAGCAGGAAAGATAATCGAGCGCCTTGTTGGGTGAGGCGTTGTCTGTAGGCTTCTCCTTTTTGTTCAATCACTGATACTTTATACGCGAGCTTGAAGGAAGAATCTGGACAAAATCATGACAGTAATATAAAAATAATGATTTATTCACATCTGATACAATTACAGCATGAAAATGCATATAGTGCATGGGGTTCGGATAGTTGAGGAAGGGCAGGGAAACACAATCGTGCTACTCCATCCATCAGGTCATCCTCCTAGTGCATTAACTGCACATATTAAACTATTTTCACAAGATGCTCGTCTCATAGCCCCTAACTTATACGATATTGCTGGCATGGTAAAAGTTCTGGATGAAAAATCGTTTGCTCAGGCATTAGATAGAATATTGCGAGAGCTTCAGGCGAACAGGGTATTACTTGTTGGATGCTCCATCGGTGGAGACATAGCGCTTTCTTATGCTAGCTTATATTCGCAGGCTGTTTCTGGTGTGGTTGTCGTGGATGCTGTTGGAATTGAGCGAAAATCTATTTTTATCTGGCTTGTCGTATTTATTCAAACATGCATACAGTCACTTCTTACAAAGAAATCTAGGGATAATGTTGGGTTTTTGCCATTCGTTATTGAGTTCTTGAAGCATCCACTAAATGTGTGGAAGTTGCTTTGGTTTGCGATGCACGCTTCGATCGAGAAGTATATACCTGGGGTAAAAGCACCTGTTCTACTTATGTGGGGAGAAGAGGATCGCCTTGCTTCACTAAAGACAGGAAAAATACTAAAACAAAAACTGGCAAATGCACATCTTATTGTGGTTCCCCAAGCAAGCCATTTTTGGATTACAATAGAGTTAGAGTTTTTCATTTCAAATATAAACATTTTTAGAAAATCTTTATGAAACTTGCCTTGGTTCATGATTATATTAAAGAGTATGGAGGCGCAGAAAGAGTTCTCGAGGCGTTGCATGAGCTCTATCCTGATGCGCCTGTCTATACGTCAGTTTTTTTACCTGCATACTTAGGTCCTCACGAAAAAAGATTTAGTAGATGGGATATACGGACCTCTATGGCTCAGCATCTGCCATGGAAAGAAAAACTCATCAGTCCGCTCCGTATCCTCGCTCCCTGGTTATTTAGTCGATTTGATTTTTCAGAGTATGACGTGATTTTGACTTCTGCCACTGGTGCGTACTTCCCAAATGCGTTAGTGAAAAAATCAGCGGTATTGGTCTCTTATTGTCATACACCGCCACGGTATTTGTATGGATTCGCCACGGCTCGTGAATGGAAAAAAAATCTTTTTTTTCGGATACTAGGTGAGACAGCCAACTATCTTTTACGTATGGAAGACGCAGCTGCGAGTCAGAATGTCGATTACTATATCGCCAACTCTACGAACGTGCAGAAACGAATCCAAAAGTTTTATGAAAGGGAGGCAGTGGTGATATATCCACCAGTTGATGTCGAAGAATTAAGAATTAAGAATAATGAATTAAGGAAAAAAAACCATAATTCATCATTCATGCTTCATGATTCATATTATCTAGCTGGGGGGCGCTTGGCTCGGCCAAAGCACATAGATCTTATCGTGAAAATGGCTGTGAAAAATAATTTACCCCTAAAAGTATTCGGTCGGGAATTTGCGGGATACGGGGCAGAGCTGAGGTCGCACATAGCACGTCGCACGTCGCACGTAGAGTTTGTCGGAGAAGTGACGGACGCGGAGAAGTATGAACTTATGCGAAATGCGAAAGCATTTATTTTCGCTGCGGAAGATGAAGACTTCGGTATAACACCGGTGGAGGCTATGGCATGCGGGGTGCCAGTGGTCGCATATCGGTCTGGTGGAGTAGTGGAGTCGGTAGTCGATGGAAAAACAGGGTTATTTTTTGATACACTCTCCGAAGATTCACTATTTGAGGCCATTCAAAAACTGGAGAAATTAAAGATTTCTCCGAAAGACTGTCGGGATAATGCGCAGAGATTTAATAAAGAGCGATTTAAGACGCAAATACAGTTATTTTTAGCGAGCATACATCAAGAGAAGGCGGGTTTAGATTATGTCAGAAGGAAATAAAGGAAAAATAACAACAAGACGCGCAGTATTGGGAGCTGGATTGGCAGCTGTTGGTCTTGCGGCGTTAAAAGCTACTGGAATGTCAGCAGCAAATGGTGAAGCGCCAAAGAGTAGTGCAGCGCCCAAGCTTGATAAGCGAGTTGTTCTTCCGATGGCAGCTCGAAGCGGACTTTTAACTGATTGGAGAGTACCACCGCCTCCAGAAAAAGCTATTGGAATTGGACGAGGCGAGGTAGTTATTAGCTTAGCCTGGCAAGAGAAAACAAATATGAACGACGCACGAGTCAGGGCAAACATAGAAGAAGATTTCGCTTCTGTTAAGGCATTGTCAGAAAAACTGCCGGTTTTGGGATATCCAGGGATATCATTATCTGCACAAGATAGGTATGGGTATGATTTTAAGGCAGTAGATGATAGTAGTATAGGAAGATATAATGAGTCACCCGTTTCCTACATGCCTGATTATATATTTTTAAATATGGAAGTAAGAGATCTCGAACAGCGTAAACATTTGGTTTGGCATGAGTTAGGAGGTCATTATCTTGATCCAGAAAAATCTAGTACAGGATATTTGGCGCAGTATTTAACTGTTGAATCACGCAGTCTTGCAATTGAAGCAAAACAAAAATTGCTCGGAGAAATAAGACGATACAAAGGAAGACCTGCTCAGTCTCAGGAAAGGAAAGAAAGACATTCACGGTGGGGGGAAGAAGGTGTTGATAAAAACGGAAAACCCATTGAGCACCTACGCGTAAATACCGCACGGAGTGCTTCTTCTGTAGAATTGGATGCTTGGTCTCTGCTTGAAGATAAATTTGCCAACAAACAGCAGGTTACGTGGGATGAGATAGTAAATGCCTCAAATGTATATCCTCAGGACGTGTGGGAGCATCCTACAGAATTCCTTAGATTTAAGGATATGGTAGGACGTGATAGTGTGAAGATACAAGCTGCTGCAGATAAGGAATTATACGCGGAGTTTACGGCCTATCTTTTGCGAGCCCAAGATTTAGGGTTGTTTGACTCGTCTTATAAGCATCCAGTTCTAGAGCCATACTGGGACTTGAAAAGGGCTGCTGGTCAAGTTGGGAAAAAATAAGATACCGCAAATCACTGGAATATATTGAAGCCCGAAGAAGAGCATGAAGGAAAAAACACTCGCAATTATTGCTAAAGTAGAAAATAAAAAGCTAGTCATCGCTGGGGTCGGTGGTGCGACGTTTTTCTTCGGATTTTTCGCCGGTGCGATGCTGAATTTATATTTAGTCAGCATTCATTCACCACTCGTTACTCAGCTTCGAGCGTCACTTTCTTTTAAATCTGCGATTTATGGCGATGGTATTATTTTACCTGTCGTTAATATGATCTGTGCTTCGTTTTTATTGAATCAGCGAAAATATATAACGAATAAAATAATAAACTGGTCATTAGTTTTAGGTGGGCTCATTACCGCATATTTTCATGTCAGTCAGGCGATGCGGGGGCTTGTGAACTGGACGATGCCGACTCCTTGGCATTGGAATTTCTTAGGGGTGTGGCACGCAGTTTATATGTTTTCGGTGTGTACGCTTCTCTCACTATTTCTCATCGTGACTATTAAAACCATAAGACGGGAAAAATCTGTTCCTTGGGAGTTTTGGATGGTGCTTTTCGGGGTAGTGATTTTCCTCGTACTTCTTCGTCTCGATTATAGTGCGGTCTCTTTATCAGACTTCGTTCCTTATTAGAACTTCTTATTGCCTCTGAGGGTAGGCTATGGTACGATTCGTAATAATATGGCTAGTGCGTTTTCTGAAAAGATCATCCTCTCAGTTGGCGGTTCACTGGTAGTTCCAAACGGTGATATAGATACGGAATTCCTCTCGAAATTTAATACTTTTATCCGCGATCAAATAGCTGCCTATCCCAACAGACAGTTTTTCCTCGTCATCGGTGGCGGGGGAACAGCGCGTCACTACCGCGATGCAGGAAAAGCAGTGATCGGAGAATTGGATGCGGAGGATTTAGACTGGCTCGGCATTCATGCTACCAGACTGAATGCTCACCTCGTCCGCACCATTTTCCGCGACATCGCACATCCTCACATTATCGAACATTACGAAACCATCAGAAAAGCAGAAGAGCGAGTCGTAGTAGCATCTGGTTGGAAGCCGGGATGGTCCACCGATTATGACGCAGTGCTCCTGTGTGAAGATTATGGCGCTAAGACAGTAGTTAATTTAAGCAATATAGAAAAAGTGTATGACAAAGATCCAAAGAATAATCCTGATGCAAAGCCTATCGATCATATGACATGGGAGGAGTTTCGTGCCTTGGTGGGGGATGAATGGTCACCTGGGATGAATGCGCCTTTTGACCCTATCGCTGCGAAAAAAGCACAAGAATTAGGAGTAAAGGTGATTGTTCTGAACGGAAAGAACCTAGAAAATGTCGATCACGCACTCAAAGGCGAAGAGTTCGTCGGGACAACCATTGAGTAGTTATTGTTCTATTGTTCTATTGTTCGACTGTTTCATTGTTGTTGACTTAGCAATTGAGCAATGTAACAATGTAGCAATGATTTTACGCTCCATCCGCCTCCAGAACTTTAGAAGTTATCCGAAAGCACAGTTTGAATTCGATCTTGGCACGACTATCATTATCGGACCGAATACTGCAGGAAAAACAAATATCGTCGAAGCCGTATCACTGCTTTCTCTGGGGAAGAGTTTTAAGGGCGCGACGGATGATCAAATTCTTCGGTTCGAAGCCTCACATGGACGCGTTATCGGAACCACCGACGAGAATAAGCTTGAAGTTATTATTCAGGAAAAAGAACAGGGAAGGATGAAATACGCGGTAAATGGTGTCGCGAAGCGTCGGGTGGACTTCGTAGGACGTCTTCCGGCGGTATTTTTCTCACCAGTGGATTTGGAGATCATTTCCGGTTCGCCATCGCACAGAAGAGAGTTTCTGGATACGCTGCTGGAGCAAACAAATGCATCGTATCGGAGAGCACTTACTGAGTACATGAAGGCACTTCGTCAACGAAATGCACTTATTCAGTTAGTTCAAGAAACTGGAAAGCGTGACAATGAGCGGTTTGAGTACTGGGATGGGCTCCTTATTCAGTATGGGAGTTTTATACATCAACAGCGCGCATCGCTTATAGAGTTTATAAATAATGCAGGAAAAAATATATTTAATTGTCAGCTTGTGTATGACCACAGCATTGTTTCTGAAGCGCGGCTCAATCAGTATAGAGATGCAGAGGTCGGGTCTGGAGTGACGTTAGTTGGTCCACACCGTGATGACGTAAGTATTATCATGTCTGTCTCGACGAAGCCGATGCGAGGTCAAGAATCGGTAAAAATATTTGGTTCCAGAGGTCAACAGCGACTTGTCGTATTACAGCTTAAATTATTACAGCTTCAGTATATGGAAGAAAAACTGAGCGTAAAACCGCTGTTTGTCCTCGATGATATTTTCTCAGAATTAGATGCAGGGCATATCGACTTAGTGCTGAATCAGGTTCCAAAACAGCAAACAGTAATTACTACTACGCATGAAGAATTTGTCGCAAGCTTCCGTTTGAGTGACTCGTCTGTGATAGAATTGAGGGTATAGAGCTATGAAAAAACTGAAAAGAATACTGCTTCTGACCGACACGTTTTTTCTCATGTCGGGAGCACTCCTTGCACCACTATATGCACTGTTTGTACATGAGATCGGAGGGGATTTATTGGATGCGAGTATTACCTCTGCGCTGTTCATGCTTACGGCAGGAGTAGTTATTTACGTCCTCGCCAAATGGGAAGATAGGTCACGCCACCGGAGAAAATTTGTAGTATTAGGATACGGTATTTCAGTATTGGGATACATAGGCTACTTATTTGTAGCGTCTCCCTTTTCGTTATTTGTTGTCCAAATTATCCTAGGACTTGCGGTTGCATTTAAGGATCCAGCGTACGACGCTCTGTTTTCTAAGTCAGATAAGCATGTAACGTTGGCTTGGGGAGAGTGGGAGGCCATGGATTATTTTGTATATGGAATCGGCGCATTGGCAGGGGGGTTCATCGTGAATAGTTTCGGCTTTGCAATACTATTGTGGATTATGTTAGGATTCTCCATAATCTCGTTTATTGTTTCTTTGTTGTTGCTACAGATTAAAAATAAAAATTTATGAAAAGCGAATTTAACAGAGAAGATTTACAAAAGCTATATATTCCGCCCGTGGACTCTCATAAAGGACAAAATGGGAAGCTTATGGTTATCGGTGGCTCCCATCTCTTTCATGCTGCTTCTCTGTGGTCTCTTACCGCTGCATCTCGTATCGTGGATATGGTTTTCTACTCATCTATTCCTGAGAATAATGAAATAGTCCAGAATGCAAAAGAGGAATTCAGAAATGGGATCGTGGTACGTAGAGATCAACTGGATGCATACATCGAAGAGTCTGATGTGATTTTGATCGGCCCTGGTATGCCAAGAGCAGAGGGTCAGGAAGCAGGAGATGATGATACGAAAGAGCTTACCGAGCGACTCCTAAAACAGTATCCGAGGAAGAAATGGGTTATCGATGGAGGGAGCCTACAGGTTATTGATCCACGCGTGATTCCAGCGAATGCGATTCTCACTCCTCATCAGGGAGAGTTCGACATGTTATTCTCCGGTGTCATTCTGGAGGCGAAGCCGATAGAATCTCATTCTGAAGAGATCCTACCTACCTCGCGGCAAGGCGGGTCGAGGTCGTTGCCTCTCCAGGATGACATGGTGAGTGAGATGGCGAAGGAGTATAACTGCATAATTCTCTTAAAAGGGCCTACAGACATTGTTTGTAGTCCTACGGAATGCATCAGTATTCCTGGTGGAAATGCCGGGATGACGAAGGGCGGTACGGGAGATGTGCTCGCAGGACTTGTGGCAGGACTCGCATGCAAAAACGATCCATTCCTCGCGACGACAGCTGGTAGTTATATAAATAAAAAAGCTGGAGAGTCTTTGGAAAAAACCATGGGACTTAACTTTAACGCATCAGATTTGGCCAGTGAGATACCTATGGTAATGCAAAAATTGCTCATGACGGAAGGAGATCCTGAATCTCATTCGGCAAGCTCAGAGCCTGAGCGGAGTCGAACGGCAAGTTCAGGATGACAAAATGCGTATTGCGGTACTTGGAAAAGGAGCTTGGGGAAATGCACTTGCATCAGTGGTATCTGAAAACCACCGCGATGTCGTGGTGTGGGGCCGAGGAGATCCATTTCCGAAAGCTGATGTGCTCGTTATCTCCGTACCGACTCAGGCGATCCGCGAAGTACTATCGCTCAAATCTCCAGAAGATAAGCCATGGATAGTGAATTGCTCCAAGGGCATAGAGCGAGAGACAAATAAATTGCCGGTGGAAGTGGTATTTGAAGTATGTGGTGATAGCACAAAGTATTTCTCGCTCATGGGGCCGAGTTTTTCAAAGGAGGTTATCGATAAGATGCCCACGCTCGTGAATCTAGGCTCATTTGGTCAAGCAGGAGAAGAAGCGGAGCAGATAAGGCAGGCATTTCAGACAGATTTTTTTCGGGTCAGAATTACTTCAGGAATACTCTCCATGGAGTTATCGGCCGCGCTGAAAAATTTCTATGCAGTCGCCTGTGGTATAGCAGAGGGCTTACATTATGGACAAAATACGAGAGCGAAGTTAATTGCTATAGCTATAGAGGAGACGTACAGGCTTTGCGACGGACTTTCATATCAACGAGATGATCACGCGACAGCAGGTATTATCGGTGACTTTCTGCTTACCTGTAACAGCATGGAGAGCCGTAACTTTAAATTCGGAACATTACTCGCTGAAAACTCAGCCGAGAAAGCACGGAAGATCGTGGGTGCGACGGTGGAGGGGTATAATACCTGTGCATCCATGCCAGAATTCTTAAAGAGAGCAGGTGTGGATCTCCCCCTGGCACATTTCATTCTCGATGCAGTAAAACTGGAGGGAAAAGAGAAGCTCAAAGCCCGATTTATGGAGTTTGAGGAGCAGGTCTAAGGCGTCTCTCATAACCCCATCCTCGTCTCATTCCTATAGCGATAGAAGAAATGGCTCCTGCAAAGCCAGCTACTATGGATCCTTCTGCTATATCAGGTAATTTCACTTCAGTAGGCATTTGCATGCTTAGGAGAGCAGTGGTGCCAGGAAAAGATTCTTTATTCAATCTATCTTCTTCCGCAGATTGTGCTTTTAGTTGTGTATGATAGTGCTTTTGTAAAGCGATTGCTTTATCAAATTCATCTTTGTTTGGCATCGCCGTAGAAACATCAATATTAGTTTCGCCCCTGAGGATTGCCTCATGCGCTTTGGCATCAAATACGTTAATGCTTTCCCCGATGAGATTATAAGCTTCTCTACGTTCTCTTGAAGTAATGGAAATAGGAAATGCTTCTGCTGCCTGACTGTGATTATTGAAGGTCGTAGCTACAGCAATCCCTCCTCCTAAAAGTAGGGTGGTCATACTAGTTGCAAAAACTTCATAGAGTTTTGGTGGTCGAATAAATCTTTTTAGAGATCGCCCTGCTTCTGTTGCTGTTGCCATACGGTCATTATAGACGCGTGGGGATAATTGTCAAGACTTAGTGGCTTTCTTCGAGGTGTCTTAAGATCATCGTGAGCTGGTAGGTGATAAGGACTGCAAAAACCGTAACGATCGTGGCATAAATAAGCATAGAGAAAAAAGTTCCACCCTGCGGAAGCCATGCATTCAGATAGGTTTTAAAGAATTCCTGAATGGTATTATTCCACGCAAGTGCGGCGACAAGTCCAAATCCGCTGGTGGACAGCGTGATCATCTGCCTCAAGACCTCTATGTGAAGTCGTTTTTTTT
>CALRDJ010000029.1 GCA_943354875.1 Candidatus Levybacteria bacterium GW2011_GWA1_37_16
TCTATCGCCCACTCTTTATCATCCCGAAGTCGTCAGAATTACTTAACTTGAATCTGAATGGACTTATAAATATTCCGATCAAACCATCAGGAACAGAGAAAATGAAAACCAGCTTTTTGAGTCTACAACAGCCCAACTCGCTTGTCCTAACGGGCGCGAATATGAAACCACAGTCCCAAATCATCTCTCCTGAGGCCATCATAGACACCATAGGAAACACGAGCGAACAGATCTATATCCTACCGAAGTCAGACAGAGAACAAACTATCACCGTGAAGACAGTCAAAATCACTGATGATTTCCAAAGCATTTCTACGAGTCCATTTAGAAATGGTGCTGTTCGCAACTGCGATAACTTTAGAATAGGTACTGCGAAAACCGAATATACGAATGAAGGAATCCTTTTTACCGCTACCAATGCCAGCCCGTGCATATCCTTCTTCGGCGCTAATACCTCACATGGTGAGGGCTACGCGCTATTCATTAAAAACCGCAACATAGCCGGCCGTAGTCTTCATCTTTGGATACTAAACGAAAATGAAAAAATTGCTCCACTAGATACATACCTCCCGCAAAATGGTAAGGAGAACTTTTCCTCATTTATAATCGCCCCCATGGAGCCTTTTGGCACTGGATACTCCCTCCATGTCGATGCTATTGCTATAGGAGACGATACTACGAAAAACGTCCTCGGATCACTCGAGATGTATCCTATTCCCTATAGGTTTATCACTGAAATCTTTCTAAACCCAAACACAGAAGTACAACCAAGCATGTCAATTACTGAGGACATTACCGGAGTAAGCCATCCAAATGAAAGCCTGTATGTTATCGGTCTGAAGCCTACTAACGACTCTCGCACGCTTATGCTATCCCAGGCACATGATGAGGGATGGAAGGCATATGCAATACAGAAGTATGAATCAAGAATTATGAATTATGCAACCATGATACTTCCTTTCTTCTTTGGTGAAGAAATCAAACAACACGTCATGGTAAATAACTGGGAAAACGGCTGGATACTACCAGGAAACATATCTGAAGACTCAGGCATCGTGATTATCTATCTCCCACAGTACCTACAGTTCGCCGGCTTCGGCCTCCTAGGGGTATCAGGTATTTTGTATCTAGTATTTAGTATTCTTCCCCATGTGCGAGCGCTGAAAGCAGCACGTTAAAAAATCTGCAGTGAGTTGCCAGGGGAGGCCCGGGCTGAGTCCCGATTCAATCGGGATGAATGCCTGGAGGGGGCCGCCATTCCCCCGGCTAACGAACGGAAGATTTTAGTGATCTTTCACTAGCTCGCAAGTTTTGCCATACTTTTTCGGAAAAAGTATGAAAGACACTAGGAGATCCTGAATCAAGTTCAGGATGACAACAAAAAAGAGGTGTTTACTCCGCAGGCTTTCTTCCGTATCGCTCTTTTGAGGTAGCTATAATTTTCTCTCTATTATCGTTTCGAAGGCTTGGCAACGGCAGCGTCTGGATCGGAAACGGCGCTGACATCATGCCGTCGATAGATAACTTCAAGACCGCCTCATGCTTACCCAAGGAGACCAGATCATTCTCTGTATAAATCTCAGCAAATTCACGAGTGAGCAGGTATGCATCTGATCCACCTACCACGAACGACATAAGCGTCCCTACATTACCAAATATAGCGTTTTGTATCTCCTCGTCCAGCTGTCCTATGTACTGATTTGCAAGCGTTAAAGACAATCGATATTTTCGGGCTTCTGAGAGAATTTTTATAAAACTGTTGGTGGCGAAATTTTGAAATTCATCGACGTAGAGAAAGAAATCTGCCCGATCTTCTTCTTTTACAAATGACCTATTCATAGCAGCTAACTGAATTTGGGTTATAAGCATAGCACCCAGAAGCGCTGCATTATCTTCTCCAAGCTTTCCCTGAGAAAGGTTGAGGATGAGGATTTTTCCCTCATTCATAATCTCTTCTAAGTTTATCGTAGACTTCGGATTACCGATGATATTCCTGATCATCTTCGACGCCACGAACTGTCCGACTTTATTCTGAATCGGCGAAATGGCCTCTGCTTTTAGTGAATCAGGCATTTTCGCAAACTCTTTCTCCCAGAAATCTTTTATGATAGGATCTTTTAGCTTTGCCACCGCATTACGACGATAGTTCTCATCTGATAATAACCTCAGGACATCGACGAGCGTAGCATCAGGAATCTCCAAAAGCGTCATAATAACGTTTCGCAGGATATACTCCAGTCGTGGCCCCCAGCTATCTTTATAGAGCTTATAAAAGATGGAGACGATACCTGAAGTGATAAGATCTCGCTGCTGGGCGCTTCTGATCTCTAAAACATTCATACTAAACGGACGCTCTGTATCAAATGGCTCCAGATATACCACGTCATTCAAGCGTCTTTTCGGGATGAAATCGAGAATCGTTTCTGACAAATCTCCGTGCGGATCGATAATACCCACCCCTCGACCTTTTCGAATATCATCGATGGCCATATTCGCTATGAGGGTCGATTTTCCAGCTCCTGTTTTTCCGATAATATACATGTGCTTACGTCTATCTTCATCTTTAATCCCAAAGATGGTCGGCTGATTCTTAAACTCTGTCTGTGCGAAGAAATTTACTTTTTGCTTGTCTTCTTCTGATATCGTGGTCGCTACCGGTAAATTCTCCGGCGGTTCGCCCGTTAATGTCTTTCCCCATGCGATATTCTTAATGCCACCGAGCAAAATTCCTGGAGGATGCCAAATAGTGGCTAACTCTTGGGCATTCAGTACCTGGTGACGCTTCTCCATATAAAATGTAGTACGGTCCTGTATGCGAGATATGAGCTTGTTTTTTCTAAACCATGGCTTTTTAAATACGAATTGATTTCCATCTCCCAGAGAAAAGCTTCCAAATGTTCCAGCGAGATTCTGAAGATATGGCTTCGGATCGACTGTGTCTGATGAAGCCACTAACCGAATCAATACTTTTCCTCCCTGAAACGAAGCTTTTTGCATCATAAGAAGCTTTTGGGGATCCATCGCATAATGGCCTTTTTCGGCATGCGTCGAGTCGGTGACCAACGGTGCGTGAGGAGCATCATACAGCATTTTTCCAGCCTGCTTTACTGCCTGTTTTTGCCAGGGAAATGAAGCGGGAGTGATGAGGATTTGCACTGCCATCTTTACCTGATCATCCTGCTTGGCGAGAAATCCCAACAGCGCTGAAAGTGGATCTACATCTTTAAAGTCTGCATATGTCTTAATCGGCAAATATGAGTAGGAATTCAAAACCAGCTGTCCTACTGCTATTTCCTTTGCTTGCAACACCTCTGCCATCGGATCCTTCTCCATCTTTACTACCGCTGAGGACTGAAATGCCGATGAGATAATACTAGAAACCAGCGTCTCGCTTTCTGCCTTTGTGGTTACCACGAAGGAAATAGTCTGATTGAGGAGAAAGAGTTCAAATGCGTGCACTTTCGGTGTAACCCACAGTCGCTTTGTAAGCGAGATATACGGATACGATAAAAGGGAGGCAAATATAGTCGTGGCAGACTCAATCGGTGTCTCATCATCCTTTGGATTTTTAACGAGTAAATGGGTCAAACCAGCCATGATTTGAGTATAGCACACTCCAGTTATCTGTTCTCAGTTTTCTCGCCTCGCTATCGCTTTGGCGAAGCGGGCTGTTTTCAGTTTCAGGTTTGTCAGTTATCTGTTTATCGGCTATAGTTAAGCTATGATTAAAGACGTAACGGATCTTGATGTGTACAATCTCGCACTCGAGCTCCTTACTCCGCTCTATAAACTAACAAATCTGCTTCCTCCGGATCACCGGCGCATAAAATACCAGGCAAATGAGGCTGGAGAGAAAATCGCTCCACAAATAGCAGAAGGGTTTGGAAAGAAAAAAGCACCAAGAGAATTCTGCAGATTTCTCTCTATGGCTCTTGGTTCTTCAGACGAGCTAATAACACATATCCGCGAAGTAAAAATAGTCGGACAACGATATCCTAGAATTAGGCAAGAAGAATGCGATGAGTTACTAGAGAGGTATAAGACACTCTCAAAAAAACTCAACAAGCTTCACTCCTCTTGGCAGCGTTTTAGCTAACCGGTTAACTGAAAACCGACAGACCATTTACCGACAACTGACAACCGAAAACCGATAACCGAATTGATTTGACAAAAACCCCTCATAAGTGTTAGAATTTCACCATTCTATAAAGTAGCTGTCCTACAAGAGGAGATCTCTGTAAAACAGGCTCTCCCCAAACGACTTAATTAACTTCACTGAGTCGCTAAAAAATATGAAAAACCCAAATCTTGTCTCTATTTTATTACCTATTCATAACGCAGAGGAATATCTAGAATCGTGCCTAATTAGCCTCCAGAAACAAAGCCATGCCGATATCGAAATCATAGCTATAGACGACTTATCGAGGGATAACTCCTACCACATCCTCAATACCTTTAAAAAACACGACAAACGTATCCGTATATCTAAGAATAAGAAGCATTATGGCCCTGTAGTCACGCTCAACCGCGCCCTACGCCTCGCTCGTGGCGCCTACATAGCCTTTATGGACGCTCATGACCTCTGTACCCGCCAACGCATCGAAAAACAGCTTGCGTACCTCCAGAACCACCCTAAAACGGTCGTTGTAGGCACCCAATGCGCACTCGTAGACAGAAATAACAAAAAACTAGGTAAAAGCTCGTTTCCCTACGAACATGACACGATAAAAGAGAATTTACTCCTAGCCCTCTCACTCCGCCCTGAAACAGTCATGATAAATAGACTTTTGCTCCCAAAAGACGTACTGAAGTTTTCTCACTCTCTCTATCCGTTCCTGTATACAGATGTGCTCATGAGGCTCCATGCCTATGGTAATTTCGCTAACCTACTCGAATACCTCTATACCCATAGAACGAAGAATATTTATTCGAAGCTCTCGAAAGTCGACCATGTGCTCGCTGCAGGCAAGCTGTGGATCAAATCTCTGGCTTTCCACGACTATAGACCACCTGTTCGCTCCCTCATCACCCCATTCGTTAGATAATTGCATACCGTCTACAGACTTCTGACTACAGCTTCGTTTGATTAGTGCCGTAGACCGCCCGCCTTGACTCGCGTCAGGCGAGGCAGGTAGTCGATAAGCCGTTTCGACAATCCCCAAGATATCCACATTTTTTTCTGTATATAATTTAGCTTGATTTGACGACCTGTTTGTATCATTTTTTACTCTAGGTCTAGGTGTTTTATGGGGATAGTTTGCTATAGGTTGACACTCTTGATATGCTGTGCTACAATTCCTTTGATATGAACATTTTACGCACGTTAGCGCAGGCTTACATGAAAAAAACCGGTCAAGAAAGTTCTAGTTTGGACCGAAAACAAGAAGCGCTGAGTAAAATGGGAAGAGAACAGTTTAAACGCCTTCTCGAAAAGGGGCTTACTGTTCCAGTAGTACTTTTATAATAGAGTTAAAAAAACAAAAAAAGAGCATCACTTTCGTTACTCTTGATGATAAATTCGGTACGAAAAGCAATGCTCTTACGAAAAGTTGGCAGTTAGTCTCTTTGGCAGGAAATAAAAACTAAATGCCTGTGTAGTTTTTAACAGAAAAATGCAATGGTTGTCAAGGAAAAATGACGAGGCTAAAACCACTCATTTATCTTGACAGACCAACATTTTTTACACCAAGATTATAAGAGAAGACTCTTACAATTCGAAGCTAAAATGTATAAAGAGTTCGCGTCATAAATAGGAAGTTTTTTTCGGTTATGACGATAAGTGTAGGCATAGTCCTCCTAACATCGCTCTGAGAGGCGTGTTCGAATAGAACTGAAAGCCGAACAGCAAGATGAGGAGGAGCAGGCTCCCGCACATTTAACAATTCATAAGCTTTAACGAGATATGAGTGTAGGGCAGGCACTCATATCTCTTTAGATTTTAGGAATAAAAATGTGCGGGATAAAACTCATATCTCTTTTGACTTTAGGAATGTAGTTAGCGCACAGCAGTACATTTATACCCCTTTAAGCTCCAAAAACCACCCCCCACCTCTTTAAGCCCCGTTACGCATGCTTAGCCTCACTTTTCACCTTAAATTATATCCTATAGCTTTGACTTTTGAAACCAGATCTAGTATAATTCATGGGTGAATATAGGACTCATAGTATTCTCTATTCTCTCCTGCTCGCCTCTATCAGGTGATATCATATCGCGCCTCAAATCCACCATTCATATCGAATACCTATATAATCCAATATTTCTTATGCTCTAATAGCTTGAGCACTCAAGGATTAAGGGATTATCGCTCTTTAACCCCGCTAGATGTTTACCTCCTCCCGAGGGCTACGTCCTCGCGTCGGAGGGGCGCATCTACAAGGGTTTGCATCGCATGTGCGGTGTATTTTTGCTCTTTAACAAAAGGTATGAAAGGCTCTGATTTTTATCAGAGTTATTCTACATAGAATTATTCCATACCAATAATGGGCCCATAATCTCAAATATCTTGTCATTCTGGAGCGGATTCGATAAACTCACCGTAAACTCCGCGATAGAATCATTCGTCATTGCGATCCTGAGCTTGTCGAAGGAGAGGCAATCTCAAGAGATCCTATCAGTCACTTCGTTCCTTCCAGGATGACGAAGGGTCGTTTTGAGCTTATTGTCCCATTATTGGGTAAAATTTTCCCTAGAAGGAAGGAAGAGATTGGTTCAGGAGTTTTTCGATTCATCGTAGTCTTTGTTCGTTTCGTTCGTCGTGTTGTTTGTTGCGTAGTGTCGCTTGTAGTGTTTTTTTAGTGCCGTATCGTTGTATTGATCGAAGTTCATCTCATTTCTCGAAAGGAAACAGCATGCGTCGCATCTTGTTCATACTCGCAATACTCGCGCTACTCGTCACCGCTCCGATCCAACCCGCCAACGCAGACGTTGCAAGCTTTTCCGATGACACGGGCAAAGGCGTCACCAAGACGTACTCACTGCCAGTGGCAAGCGGAGCAGTGCTCGTCGTCGGTGGATGGCAGATAGCCAACTCGTCCGATCCTCGACTTAACGGCACGCTCCCACTAATCGCCTTGGCAGGACCGATAAACGTCAGCTTTCAGTTGACGGACGGATTCGTGCGAATCAGCGATGTGGAGACCCAACGGGCTGAGTTCTGCGTTAGAAGCAAGCAAGCTAGTTACAACGTTCGAGATTTAGCGAACTATGGACAGCCTTGCACGCCGCCAAGTCTGACACCAACCATAATCACGGAAACTCCGTATTATGAGGCAACTGGCTCAACCACGTCAAAGTCCTATGCGATTGAAGTCAAGTCAAACCAGGTTTTAATTGCAGGAGGCGGAAACATCCTGATGTCGAACGATCCTCGATTCAACGGAGAACTAGTGTTCTTCAACATCGCGGGACCGACTACGGCTCGATTCACTTTAACAAGTGGGTTTATAACTGTGGTCGACACAGCAAGTTCGCAACAAAAGTTTTGCGCTCGCAAGGGAGGGGCTCCATACAAGACTGTCGTGGATACGATCGGAATAAATTGCTCGGCCACGCCGATCCCGACCGTCATTCCGACGACCGTTCCGTCCCGACCGACTAGACTGTTTCTTGGAGAGATCCGTAAGGATCCCCCCACCTACTCCGTTGGCTATTACGAGCCGACTGGTCAGGGGATCACGAAGGATTTCAATGGCACTGTCCCAGCAGGCATGATTCTCATCGCTGGCGCGGGTGCTTCCCACGACCTTTCTGGTTTGACTCCCGAACTAAACTCGGACGAGTCAGTCCTGATAAGTGTCAAGGGACCCTTCCTGTTCCAAGTTCGAATCGCTTCCGGATTCATCAAAATCGTCGCAGACAGCGATGGTCGAGCAGAATTCTGCAAACGAGGCGATCAGGCCTGGAGATCCGGTGTACCGTATCGCGGTTACATCGTGGAATACTCGGGCTTTCCGACCAATCCCTGCTCGACCTAGGTCGCGCAGAAGCTAGTTTACCTAGTGAGTCTCATTACATGAGGAGGTAGCGTATGCTAAAAAGGGGAAGGATTATTCTATGTGTGGTTTTCGGATTTTCTCGAAACATTATTTTGGCTCATCACTTGCTGATGACCCCCCAAATAATCGCTTTTTCGATTTTCCCACCTCTCATACCTTTCCCTCTCACCCTTCGCATAAAGCTATGGGTGACTGATGAGTATCCCCGAGCAATCGGGGAACGAAAGGGAAATTGGAATTTGGCTTAGGTCAATTAGAAATTAGCGCACTTAGAAATTCTCTGGATTATATCTTTTTCGCGAAGAGGATACGGCCAGAAGCAGTGGAAATAACGCGAGCTATCACTACATCAATTGTCTTACCTAAATCGCTACTCGCATACTCCACGACAATCATAGTACCATCATCCAAGTATCCCACGCCCTGCGTAACATCTTTTCCCGTATGAAGAATTCTTATGTGCAAAGCCTCGCCAGGAACCGCAGTAACTTTCAGCGTTTGGGCAAGGGCATTCATATTGATCGTCGTGACGCCCTGAATAGTAGCCTTTTTTTCTAAGTTATAATCACAGGTAATTATCCTCCCCTTGTTTTGCTTCGCTATTTGAATGAGTCGCTCATCTACCTCTATTCTTTTTTGATTTAAAGCAGTATTTGAAAGCACGACTACTTTAACCCCACTCTTCTTTTTTAACTTCTCCAGCAACTCCAATCCCTTTCTCCCCCGCTCCCGTTTCACCATATCCTGAGAATCTGCTATATGCTTTAACTCGAGAAGTATTTCTTCTGGAATTACAAAGGTATTGTTCAGTAGTCCCAAATTAATGACTTCAAAAATTCGTCCATCGATGATGGCAGAGGTGTCGAAAAAAAGTGCTCCTTCCACGGTCTTTGTCCTACTGCTACGACCTTTCTTACGTGGGTAACTTACCATATGCGGGATGCGCTCTATAACCGTTTTCGCCACTTCATCCGCTAAGACACTTACCAGATGACTGGGAAATAAATATGAATAACGAGACGGTGTTGGTACCTTTTGTTTTGCCATAATTTACAATTTTTAATTTTCAATGAAATCATAATGTTTTAAATTTTAATTTTCACTTCAAATTTCGAATTTCAAATTGAAAATTAGACTAGTGACTTTATCACTTGAGCCAAGTATTTTCCAGATTTCGCCGAGACTACACGTGAAAAACCAAGCTTTTTAGCCTCTTTAATCCGCTTATCAAGCCCTGGCACCGGACGGAGCTCTCCCAGAAGTCCTACTTCAGCCAATGCGACCATTTTTCCCAATGCTACATTTTTATAACTGGAGTAAATAGCCAGACAGATAGCCAGATCACAAGCCGGATCACTTACTTTTAACCCTCCGGCGACATTTACAAACACATCCATCGCACCCACCGGCACATTGCAATGTTTTTGGAGTACTGCCAGAAGCAGCTCAAGTCTTCTTCCATCTACACCAGAAGCCACCCTTCTGGGCATAGGGAGCTTGGACAAAACTGCCAAGGCCTGAATTTCGATGAGAAACGCACGACTTCCTTCTAATGTTGCGGTTAAAACAGAACCAGGCATAGGCTTATCCTCCTGGCTGACGAACAGATTTTGAGGACTTTTTATCTCCGTAATCCCTTCTCCCTCCATGGAGAAAATACCGACTTCGTCTACCGGTCCAAACCTATTTTTCAAACTCCTGAGAACTCGAGTGTTCGTCTGCTTTTCTCCCTCAAAAAATAACACGGTGTCGACCATGTGAGATAACACCATAGGTCCCGCGACCATGCCTTCTTTCGTGACATGACCCACTAAAATAGTTGGGATACCATTTTGCTTTGCTACTCTGATAAATGCCTGTGTCGCATAGCGAATCTGCCCGACTGCGCCAGATAATCCTCCAGCATGTTCTGATTCCATGGTCTGGATAGAGTCGATAATGACTAAGCTCGGCTTCGCCTCTTCGATAATTTCCACCGCCCGATCAGTATTCGTCAACGCTGCGAGGAAAAATGAATCAGACTGCTTTTTACCACCGATACGATCTGCACGCAGTTTTATTTGCTCGGCTGACTCTTCACCGGAAATATATAAGACTTTATAAGATGGGCTTGTCCCATTTGCTAGGCTCAATCCGAGCTGAAGTAGTAGCGTCGACTTACCAATCCCCGGATCTCCCGCCAGAAGAATAACTGATCCGCGTACAATTCCACCACCAAGAACCCCATCCAGCTCTCCAATTCCAGTAATGATGCGTTCTTTCTGCGTCGATGAGATTTCTTTCAAGGTCTGAGGTCGTATCTGGGCAAATGAAGCTGTCGAAGTATTGGAAGATTTGCTAGCTGAAGTTCCTGAAGTTTTAAATTCTTTAAATGAGTTCCAGTTGCCACACTCTGGACATTTTCCCATGTAAGCTGGACTGTCATAGCCACATTCCTGGCAAACAAATGAAATCTTGGATTTCATAAATAGAGGACGGATTATCTGTATCCCACGGTTTTTCGTAGCAACACTGGTACCAACTGAAGCTTATGGCGTTTCGTATCTATCTGAGAAACAGTCGCGCTGATCTCTTGGTCCACTACATATGTTACTGTAGGTGGAATTTTTTCCTTCTTTATAAAGCCCTCAACTGTATTTCCATTTACTTCTACGTCGACAGTTACGCCTGAATCATCTACTTTCGTTACTACTCCAGAAACGTTCTGATCTATCTCTACTCCCTTCAGAAGCTCTTGGAATGGATCTGCTGTCAACTTCTTCATAGAGAGTTCAATTCTCTGAGATTCTCTGTCAAAACCAGTTATAAGACACTGGACTGGCTGTCCTGCAGTATATGCCATAGGATCTTGGTCTTTCTCGTCCCATCCCAATTCTGACACATGAACGAGTCCGTCTATAAACTTATTTTCTTTTAACTGTATAGTGACAAAGACCCCAAAGGAGGCGCTATTTGAAACAGTTGCACTTATTTTTTGTCCAACCTTAAAGTCCTTCGTAATACCGGTAAAATCGTCTGTAGTGATCGGAGACTTCTGGGAAACGATAAGTTTTTTCGCAGCTCGTCCGCTTTCGATTACATATACCGTTAATTTCGTTCCAATAAGTGGTGATGGGATACGAGTTCCACCCTCTGTGGATTCTGCACGCGGAGTAGATGGCAACAGCTGGGAGTTAGGTAAAAATCCTGAGATACCAAATGGCAAATCGATAACATATCCACCTCGAGTGGCCTCCTCTACTGCTCCCTCTACTGCTTCATGAGATTTCAAATACTTGTCTGCATCTTTCCATAGGAATTCATCGATGTGACGACGAAGTGATACGACTGGATATCCCTGCTCTGATTCTGGACTTAAAACGCTCACTTGTACCGTATCCCCTACTTTAAATGCTTTCATCAGGGACTGGAAAATCTTGCGATCTTTTTCGAGTACCATCGCATGGGTTTTCGAATTCACATCAACTCGAATATCAGAATTAGTCATTTTCGTTATAACACCAGACACGTTTTCACCTTTTCGAAGTGTTACAAGTGGATTTTGGGTGCTTTGGCGAGACATGAGCTCGGCCATAGATGTTGCAGACCCTGTCGAAGGGCTAGAAGGCTTATTTGTTGTAGAAGTTGTACTCACTCATGAATTACCTTTCTTAATTTAGATAGCTTCAGTATACCACGAAGCTACAACTGACGCAACCTGCCTGCTGGCAGGCAGATCTAGTGCGCAGCCCCTAAGAAAACAGAAATTGATCCCTGAGGATAGTAGTACCACAAGTATGGATATAACGCCTGATCTGGCTTTACATACGTAAGCTCTATGTCTTTTTCTACGCCAGGAGGTAGCGTTATTTGAGTGCTCGTCTCAAGTGGCTCAGAGGGTATTCTCAAATCCTTAACGCTTGGACTTATTTTCCCCAAAACCTGTATTTTTCTCAGGTCAACTACTTTAGCACCACTACTGGTATTTTTAACCATGACTTTAATCCTGATCGTATCTCCTTGAAACAGAGCTTCTTTCAGATGCATTACCAGATCTTTTTCCACAAGAAATTCTTCTGCATCTTTTACGATTAACGATGGAATAACTGTCGGTGTAGGTGTGGCGATGATTGGCGTGGGGCTTAAGATAGGAGCAGATGAGTTAGGTACAGCACTTGGAGTAGGAAGTGGATCAGTACTAGTAGCTATCACAACCGGCACTCCATACAATGCGCTTACAAATGTATTTATATCTGATTCTGTAAATGATTCTGCGGGGGTAAAAACAAGAGAAATATATCTTTTATCATCTTCCCATGCGAGAATTGTCTCATTTGCTGAAGGCTGCTTACTAAACACTGGCTTGGTAATAACCACTGCTGGAAAGCTGAGTATGGTTTTTCTAATAGGATTGTAACTGGCCATTAAATCACGGAGCTTCTCTATTTTACCCGGAGACCTGGCCTCTTCCGATACAATAATCTGTGTCCCTACTCCTTTCTTAAATCCCATGTTCAAATGCGTCTGTCGTGTAGTACTGACGGCATGTACGGCTTCGTAGTCTTCAAATGAATACTCCTTTGGCAGAGAGGGTGGCACTAATACCTTAAAACCAAGCTGGGTAGAAATTTCCTGCTGCTTCTGGGGAGTAAGAGAACTCAGGGAGGGATTTTTTACCGACTCAAACGTACTATATCCTGCTCCACCAGAATAGATACTATAGAAGGTCCATAATGCACCAATTATAATAAGGATAATTTTTATTACTTTATGATTCCATGAGATAGAAAAGCTCGGATATGTGTCACTTACCCCTGCGAGGTATAAAAGACATGCGTTGCGCACTCGCAAGCTATCTCGTATAAACTCATAGCATGATTCTGGATACTTCTTGCTAAATAGCACTGGAAACGACGCAGCCACTGCTGCAATCCATGCTCCATAACACAGTATTATTACCCATATCATATAGGGAAAAATGAGCAAGAATCGCACAATAAAACTAATAATTGGTATAGCAAATAATCGACTGGAAGTCTCTGGATATGCGTGCTCCAAGGTAAATTCAGATGACATAGATGATATGCCAGGATACTTATGCACCAATCCAAACAGATATAGGTCGAGCTTTGTTTGATATCTGACCACTACCATCGTGTATTTGTATGCAAAAACCCAATACTTTCCCGTAATGAGCACCACGAGTGAATTAACTGACACCACAACACCCCAACCCATTAACACAAAATAAAATCCTATAAAGAGCGGAAACCAAGCAAGACTACGAATAAGTCCTCCGAGTATTGGAAATGCGAGAAAGCGACTGGGGTCTTGAATGTTGGGTATTTGCTGATTTGGATACATGCGCTTATCGACAGGTATTTCTTCATCTAGCGAAGGACTTGCCATGCTTGGACTTACAAACACTTGAGAAATTGGAGGATTTTTCGATTCAGTAGCTGGACTCAATGACTCGGTGATCTGCTCCTGTGTCCACCCCTTCCCCACCAACTCCGCAGTAAGAGACTGAAGATCAACTCCCTTAGCTATTTGAGACTTAATATAATCAACTAACTCTTGATTTGGCACTTATTTAGTATCTGGCTTACACGACTGCACTGTCAAGCATATTTATCATAACCACAAAACCCCCACCATTGACATATTATTTTAATATATGATCTAATCATTATATGTGGTGGAAAATATATTTCTGGATCTATACGGTAATAATGGTGCTAGGAATCATTGGTCTTTTTTCAGTACTCTCTTCCTTTGCATTTGTAGATATAGTTTCCTACATTCTTAATATCGTTTTATACGTTGGCCTTTATGGATATGTTTTTAAAAAGCGGATTCTGGAACCGAAGTGGTGGTCCATCGTTTTCTGGATAAATGCGGTCGGCTGGACATTGAGTATCGTAGATTGGTTCCTGTTAAATAGGCAGCTAGAAAATGCGTTACCTTTTCTCAAAAGTGGCCTCTCACTGTCGAGCGGAGATCTATTATTTGCTGTTTTATCAAGCCTCCCCGCACTCTATGCTGTACGCCTACTAGCATCCTCAAAAAAGAAATAGCCACAAAAAATCCCACCGAAATCTCTAGTCTGCAAGCGCTGAACGCAGCTATCGTTCCTTTCCTCGTTTTTTGCCTTAGCAAGTCACCGTTAAAAAATCATGAAGAGAGTTGCCAGGGGGAGGCCCATGCTGAACGAAGTGAATGCATGGAGGGGGCCGCCATTCCCCCGGCTAACGAACGAAATAATTTTAGGTGGAGGGCTACTGGCAAAAGAGTTTTGTGTTACTTTTGCGGAAAAAAGTAACGAAGAAGAGAAAGAGATTCTATCGTCTCGCCTTCGGCGGACTCCAGAATGACAATGAGGAAAAAAGAAAGTTACCCTGGGTAGATTCCGGGTCAAGCCCGGAATGACACTGAGAAAGCCACAAAAAACCCGCCATTACGCGGGATTTTTGATATGTAGTTTTGCGCTCAAGTCTCCGGCCTTGACCTATTGTCCCTGGTTTAAAAGCCAAGTATCGTAGGCGCTGGCGTGTTTCACTTCTCTGTTCGGAAAGGGAAGAGGTGGTGCCACACCGCTCCAAAGACCGAAAGCTTCAGCGCAAAACCCCCAAGTTGTAAATGATCTTTTCGTCGCTAACGTTGTTAGCTCCTAAAAAAGTGAAGAGAATGTGTCATATTAATAATCTACTATCGACCATTAGTACGGGTAGGCTTAACACTTCACAGTGCTTATACC
>CALRDJ010000030.1 GCA_943354875.1 Candidatus Levybacteria bacterium GW2011_GWA1_37_16
TTTAGGCATATGCTGCTGATGCTCCAGTGATATCTAATATTTCTCCAGTAATTTTTGCTTGACGGGTTTTATTATACTCTAATTTAAGGTCTACGATAATATCCTTTGCATTATTTGTGGCATTTTGCATAGCCATCATGCGCGCTGCCTGTTCTGAAACATAACTTTCTAGAAAATATTGGTACAAGCTCATTTCTAAATATCTTTTCATGAGTACTGGAAGCATTTCAGATGCTTTTGGTTCAAATAATGAAAATGACTCCATGGTATCACTTGCTTTTGTAGGAATTTGGAGGGGGAGAAGTTGTGAGACTTCTGGTTTCTGGGTAAAAAGACTCGTGAAGTGCGTAGTGAGGACCTCAACACGTCTGAAATTTCCATTTAAGAATTGTTCTTCGATAAGTTTGGAGACGGAATATATGGATTGAAACGCAGGAAGAGTATTGCCAAAAGGAAATGCTGCGATAATATCTCCTTCAAATTTAGCGACAGTGCTTTGAATTTTTTTCCCAATAAGAATATATGAGTAATCTTTCGGAGATGTTTTCAATACTTCCCTTGTAAGATTCGTGACGAGTCCGCCACAAAGACCTTTATCTGGAGCTATGACGATCATAAGTACTTTGTCTGATTTTTCATTTGTTTGCAAGTATGGATGTAGATTAGTCTCTACAGTACTGCTTAATCTTGTGCTTACATCGATTAGTTTTTCAACATATGGACGTGATGCTAGTGTCGCTTCTTGTGCACGACGAAGCTTAGAAGCTGCGATCATTTGCATCGCGCGAGTAGTTTTGGAGACATTTTGTGCAGCCTGTATTCGGCGTTTTAGTTTTAGGATAGTTGCCATACTAAACTGAAAAGCCTTTCTTGAATGATTCTACGGCTTTTGTAAGTGCTTTCGTAGCTTCTTCTTTTATCTTATCTCCGGTAGATAGTAGTTCTAGAAGCTTTTTATCATGAGTATTTACATACTCAAATAGTTCAGAGATAAATTTGCGCATAGATTCAACTGGAACATCATCTGCATATCCGTTCGTTGTAGCCCAAATACTTAGGACTTGATGTGCTTCAGAAAGTGGGCCATATTGAGGCTGGATAAGAACTTGGGTAAGTCTCTTACCGCGCTCTAGTTGTCCGAGTGTTGCTTGGTCAAGTTCGCTGCCAAACTGTGCAAATGCTGCCAGCGCACGGTACTGAGCTAGATCGAGGCGCATTTTTCCAGCTACTGATTTCATGGTTCCTGTTTGCGCAGCTCCTCCTACGCGGGATACAGAATTTCCAGCGTTGATAGCTGGACGAATACCCATATTAAATAAATCAGATTCTAAAAATATTTGTCCATCAGTTATAGAAATAACGTTCGTCGGAATATAAGCAGAAATATCTCCTGCCTGAGTTTCGATAATAGGAAGTGCAGTTATAGATCCTCCCCCATTTTTTTTATTTAATCTTACTGCGCGTTCGAGTAAACGACTGTGTAGGTAGAAGACATCTCCTGGGTATGCTTCGCGTCCTGCAGGACGGCGTAAGATGAGTGAAAGTTCTCGGTATGCCCATGCGTGCTTCGTTAAATCATCATATACGATAAGTACATCGTTGCCTTTCTCTAAGAAATATTCAGCGATAGCAGTGCCAGCGTACGGAGCTAAATACCAAAGACTTGCTGGGTCAGCAGCTCCAGCTGCTACGACTACTGTGTATTCGAGCGCTTTTTCCTCTTTTAATTTATTTACGATTTGTGAAATAGTACTTTGTTTTTGACCTATGGCAACGTACACGCAGATTACTTGCTTATGACCTTGCAGATCTTTCTTCTTTCCTCCCTGGGGTCTTTGGTTAATGATCGCATCTATCGCGACTGCTGTTTTACCGAGACCGCGGTCACCGATAATAAGTTCTCGTTGTCCGCGACCGATAGGAATCATCGCATCAATGGCTGTAATACCGGTTTTGAGTGGCGTGTCGACTGGTTGGCGTTCTACGACTCCAGCTGCGATGCGTTCTAGTGGCATATCCATGCCCTTTTTTATTTCAGATTTTCCATCGAGAGGAAGACCAAGCGGGCTGAGAACTCGGCCGAGTAGATCTTCAGATGCCTTAATACTGAGGAGTTTTCCGGTGGTTTTAGCCGTGTCGCCCTCGCGCAGTGATGAGCTTTTGTCCAAAAGTATTACCGACACGGAGTCTTCGTCTAAATTAAGTACGACACCAGTGCTTTTATCTGAAAACTCTATAATCTCTCCCATAAAGGCCTTGGAGAGGCCTGAGAGCATAATAACTCCATCAGTATTCTTCGTTACAACTCCGATATTTTGTGTTTTCGAATCTGTACCGAACGAACTTAATTTTTTTTCTAAATCTTTTATGATATCAGTATTGTTTTTCATATAGTTACGCGTCCAATTGAGATAACATTGTATCAAATCTATTTTTTAGACTCATCTCATATATCATATCATTATCTTGAATCTTTACCCCTAAAATTAAGGATGGATCTATAGCGTGAGTCACATTTTTATCTAAAAAGAGCGTGGACAAGGTTTTTATATCTGAGTTTTCCTCAGGTGTTGTTATGATCACTGTTTGTTTATTTTCCCATGACTTTAATGCTCGAATATATGCTTTAAGCATCTTACGGTTTAAGGTTTGCGTGATTTGCATCACCGTGTCTTCTTGAAGTACTTTTCCATCGTAGCTTGCTGACACTAGTTCTTTTAATTTTTTTTTATCCATATGATTTAGTTAGCTTTTTTACTCAACTGCTTCATGGCTTTTTCTAGGATTTCAGTTTGGGCTTTGGGATGTACCATGCCATGCAAAGCTTTTTCCAGTATTTGGATAGAGAGCATGCTTACATGTTTCATGAGTTTTAATTCTGTATCATCTGCCTCTTTAGATATTTGTGCCTTAGCATCTACTATCATTTTTTCGGTTGTTGTTCGCGCATGCTCTTCTGAGTCTTTTATCATTTGGAGAGTTTGTGCTTTGGTTTCATCAATCATGGTTTTAGCTTGGAGCTGTGCTTTTTTTAAGATCTCTTTTTCCTGTGCTTGAGTTTTCTCAAGTAGTAATTTGTTTTCTTCTGCTGCTTTTAGGCCTTCTGATATGGTGTCTTTTCGTTCTTTTAATACCTTTAAGACCGGTTTGAATAAGTACCGGCGCATAAGGTAAAAAATTACTAAGAAGTTAACAATTTGAGCAGATAATAATAATGGGTTTAGGCCAAAGTTTTTTATTAGTTCCATATGTTTCCTCTGTCATTCCGACCTTATAAATTCTTGATCTTTGAAGATCAGAATGACACAAGAAATCCCGAAAATAAATTCAGGATACTGTGTTTACGATTATTTAGCGAAAGCTAAGATTAATGCGTAAATTGCGATAGCTTCTGCGAATGCCATTGCCAGCAACATAGCTGGGAGAATTCGACCAGATGCTTCTGGGTTACGTCCGAGGGCCTCCATGGCTTTTGCGCCAATGAATCCAATTGATAGTGCAGGTACAATACCTCCAAGAGCGATAATTAATCCTCCAGAAATGCTAAAGTTCATCTGTTTCTCACCTCCCTTATTTCTTCAATCATTTGTAACATATTGTATCAGATTTTTTCTCTTAGAAAAGTACCAATTTAGTGTTTTCCTGCGTGATGTGGTGTCGTTAGTATCGCCATAAACGCCATGGTAAGCATGGAAAATACCAGTGCCTGAACCAGGCCTACGATAATTTCTAGAAACATAAAAGGGAGTGGGAAGAAAAACGCAAAGATGGATGAAACGGTCAAGAGTACCACTTCGCCAGCAAATACATTTCCGAATAAGCGGAATGACAAAGAGATGACTTTTGTAATTTCAGAAACAATTTCGAGTATTCCTATAAAAAGATTTATAGGGTTGAATGAAAAATAACGACTGAGATAATCCTTTATGCCCGTAGTCTTTATACTAAGTGTGTGAGTAGCCACTGCCGAAATGAGAGCCAGAGCGAGTGTCATGTTTATGTCACTTGTAGCACTTCGGATAAGGGGTACAAGGACTTTTTCTCCATGATGCTCTTCAAAAAACCCTATGGTTCCGACTCCAGGAATAAGTCCACTCCAGTTGATAAGGAGAATAAAAAGAAAAAACCCCATAAAATAAGGGAAAATTTTTGGCGTGCGTTCCTCTGCTATTGATTCAGTAACTGAGTAGAATGTTTCCACGATCATTTCAACCAGGTTCTGAAGCAGTCCAGGAATGGTTTTGATATTTTTAGAGACTACATACATGAGTCCTACGAGTAAGAGATCTACGAGTAGTGTGTCCACTAAGGTGTTAGTGAAAGGGAAGGACCCTATATGAAAAATTGGTTCTGCTGCAAATGATGATTCCATTCCTATTATTCTATCGGGTGAGGCTAATCAAGTCAAGACACAGAGAGGGTGTTATTAGTTAAATCGATTAAGGGCGTGGAGAAGGGAAGTGGGGGTAATCTTCTCTACTATAATTACTGGCTTATCATTTTTCGTATCCAAGCGTCCTGAAATAACTACCACGGTATCTTGAATAAGCAGATTTTTATACATCGTAAATGTTTTAGGGAAGACGACGCACTCCACCAGTGTTCCATGCTCATTACTCAGTACGATAAATGCCATTTCTGAATTATTTTTCTTCGTAAAAATACGACGACACGATTCTATAATTCCGCCTATTTTCAGTACAGTTCCTTCTTTTTCTTCTTCTATGGTGCCGAGTTCGTGAGTTATAATAGTTTTTATAAATTCTAGATTTTGACTTTGTGGATGAGACGTGAGATAGATCCCTAAAAATTCTTTCTCAAATGCGAGTTTTTCTGGTTGAGTAAAGTCATCTACTGCACTAGTTCCTGTTTTATTTGTGCTTAAATCCGGTGTTTCATCTCCGAAAAGAGACGTCTGGTTATCAGCTTCATCTTTCTTTTTTTTGTTTGAGGTACTCACTATTTCGGGAAGTTCCATGAGTAGTGCTGCTCGGTTACCATACATATCAAGAGCGCCAGCTTTTATAAGACTTTCCATAGTTTTTTTATTTACTTTCGATAGGTCAACTCTGCTGGCAAAGTCTCGAAAGCTCTTAAATAGGCTAGTCGATCGGGCTGAAAGAATTGTTTCAATCGCAGCGCTCCCTACATTTTTTATCGCAGAAAGTCCAAATCTAACTTTTGAGTCTTCCTCGATAGAAAACTCACTTTCTGATTTATTTATATCAGGAGGTAGTACTGGTACGTTTAGTCTTTTGCATTCAGCTATGGCTTGTGCAATTTTTTCGTTTTTCGCAGGACCGGTCGAGCCTCTTGATTCAGCAGTGAGTAGTGCAGTCATAAATTCTACGGAAAAGTGTGCCTTAAGATATGCGGTTCTAAATGCGATGGTGGCATAGCATGCAGCATGAGCTTTTCCGAATCCGTATCCTGCAAATGGTTCAAATAAAATCCAGAGTTTTTCAGCTCTGGGCTTTGTCATGCCATTTTTTACACAGCCGTTTACGAACATGTCATGCTGTTTTTTCATTTCAGCTGGAATTTTTTTCCCAACCGCTTTTCGCAGCTTATCTGCATCCAGCCAAGAATATCCTGCTACACCGATAGCAGTTAGGAGTAAATCGTCCTGGTAGGTGATAATGCCATACGATTCCTTCAGCACATCTCTCAGTCGGTCATCAGGATATTGGATGAGATCGGGATTATGCTTGCGTTTAATAAATTCAGGAATATTTGCCATAGGCCCGGGACGGTATAGTGCTACCATGGCTTGTAAATCGAAAATAGTCGTTGGTTTTAATTCCTTTATGTATCTCCTCATGCCGGCAGATTCGAGCTGAAAAATGCCGGTCGTTTCTCCCGATGCGAGCAATTCATAAGTTCTGGCATCATCGATAGCAACGATGGCGAAATCAATTGTTTCATTACGAGTATTTTTTATAAACCTCAAAGCCTCCTGGATGATAGTTAAGTTGCGTAGTCCTAAAAAGTCCATTTTCAAAAGTCCTACTCCATCTTCACCCACGGTGTACATGTCGTACTGGGTTACGATTTTATCGCCGTTGGTTTCTTTTTGGAGTGGTGTGTATTCGGTAAGATCTTTGTCGGCTATAACTACTCCTGCTGCATGAACAGATGCGTGACGAGCCACGCCTTCCAGCTTTTTCGCTACGTCGAGAAGTCGTTTCGTATCTGGTTCGGTGTCATATGCACGTTTTAGGTCGGGGCTTTGGGCGAGCGCGCTATCGAGAGTCATAGCATGTCCTTGCCATCCGGGAGGGATCATTTTTGAAATTCTATCAGGGCCGGAGTATGGCATACCAAGTGCTCTTCCAGCATCTCTCACTGCTCCTCTGGCTTCCATGGTACCGAAGGTAATAATTTGCGCTACTTTATCTCGGCCATATTTTTCTGCTACGTACTGAATGACTTCGTCACGTCTATCGTCTGCGAAATCCAAATCTATATCAGGAGGGGAGGGTCGCATAGGATTTAAGAAGCGCTCAAAGGGTAGCTTGAAAAAAAGAGGATCGATATCAGAAATGCCGATAGCGTATGAGACGATAGACCCTGCGTTGGACCCTCTTCCAGGTCCTACGGTAATTCCTTGGCCTTTCGCCCAGTTTACAAAATCTCCGACGATGAGAATATATGTTTCATAGCCCTTTTTTAAAATAACAGAAAGTTCATATTCAGTTCTGGTTTTTATTTCATCTGTCATCGCACCATAGCGTTTTTCTAGCCCTACATATACGAGCTCTCGCAGATAATCTGCAGAAGATTTCCCATTTGGTACTGCAAAGATAGGCATAATCCATTCCCCAAGTGTAATTTCGAGGTCACACATGTCTGCTATTTTTACTGAATTTTCGATGGCTTCTGGAATATCGATGAACATGCCGCTCATTTCATCCGAAGATTTTATATAAAAATCAGGAGAATCCATCATGCTGAGTTTTCTATTTGGCGTGTCGATAGTGGTTTGGGTCTGAATACACAGAAGTATTTCCTGAGCTTCTGCATCTTCTCGCTTCGTATAGTGATTGTCGTTTGTGGCCACTACCGGTATGCCAAATTTCCGAGAAAGTTCTATAAGCTTTTTATTTAATTCTTCTTGTTTTCCAATCTTGGGATGTCTTTGGAGCTCGAGATAAAAATGATCAGGTCCGAAAATGTCGGATAACGTTTTTAGTCTTTCTTCTGCTGTCTCTTGTTGGTTATTCAGGAGTGGCTCTGAAACATATCCATTAAGACATGCTGATAGGCAAATAAGTCCTTCGTGATATTTCTTCAAAAGCTCCATATCTACGCGTGGTTTGTAGTAAAATCCTTCTAAATTTGAGATTGAGACAATTTTCATCAGATTTTTATATCCAGTTTTATTTTTTGCTAGAAGAATGAGATGATTGTAGTCACGGTCAAGTTCCGCATCTTTATCAGTAAGTTTTCTTTTCGCTACATATATTTCGCATCCGATGATAGGTTTTATGCCAGCATCTTTACAGGTTTTATAAAACTTGATCGCACCATACATGCTTCCGTGATCGGTGATGGCAAGTGCTTTCATGCCAAGTTCTTTGGCATACTCCACCATATTTTTAGTTTTTTGGAGACCGTCTAGGAGTGAATATTCGGAGTGGTTATGAAGGTGTACGAAATCAGCCATAGTTTTTCTGCCTGCCGGCAGGCGAGCGGCAAGCGCTCATTAATCATTCTTATTGTAGCATGTTTTGGGCCATTTCCATAACTATTTTCGCATCAATTTTGGATGTATATTTCCGCATAACCTGTCCCACTAAAAACATGAGTACGTTCGTTTTACCAGCCTTGTAATCAGTTACTGCCTTTTCGTTTTCAGACAACACGAGGAGGATTGTTTCTTTTAAGTGTGATTCGTCTATGGTTACAACCTGAGATCTTATGGCAATTTGCTCTATAAGCTCTTTTAGAGGAGTAGAATTTATATCAATCTTTTTATTGATAATATCATTGGCGATTTGCTTGGAAGATATATTATCCTTTTGTCCGAGTTTTACTGCCTCTTCAAAATAGTTGGCAAGCGCTCTATCTCTCGTTAAAATTTTTGCATCATATTCCGACAAGCCAAATTCTTTTTGGAAGCGTTCATACTTCTCATCAGGCATTTCTAGCATCTGTGATCTAATATCTAGGATCTGTGATTCCGTAAAACGGAGTGGGGGAATATCAGGTTCTGGGAAATAGCGATAATCATTTGCTTCTTCTTTTATTCTCTGAGAAACAGTGTTTTGTTTCGCCTCGTTAAATCCTCTGGTTTCCTGAGGTGGCGTTTCTCCTTTGTCCAGTATCTCTGTTTGTCTTTTTATCTCAAACTCGATCGCTCGATCGACAAACTTAAATGAGTTAATATTTTTTACTTCGACTTTATAGTTGGGTAAGCCGGTTTGGTCATTTTTACGCAAAGAAATATTTGGCTCCAGACGCATATCTCCTTTTTCCATATCTGCATTGGAAACATCGAGATAGCGTACTATTTGCTGAAGTTTTTTCAAATACTCTACCACCTGTGCTGCGTTTTCGAAATCAGGTTCCGTAACTATTTCCACCAGTGGTACTCCGCTTCTATTAAAATCAATCATCGTAGAATCTCCTGCATGAGTTAACTTGCCCGTATCTTCTTCCATGTGTACACGGGTGATACCAATTTTTTTACCATCAGATAGCACGATGGATCCTTTTAGCGCAAAAGGTTGATCGTATTGGGATATCTGGTAGCCTTTGGCCAGATCAGGATAGAAATAATTTTTTCTATCAAACTTAGAGAAGAGTTGTATCTCGCAACCGAGTGCCAATCCAATTTTTATGCACCATTCGATAGCGGTTTTATTTGGCACTGGCAGTGCACCGGGTAATCCGAGACACACTGGGCATGTGTGAGTATTTGGTTTTTTTCCGAAATAATCAGCAGAACAAGAGCAAAACATCTTACTTTTTGTTTTTAGTTCTACGTGGACTTCAAGTCCCATTACTGGTGAATAGGTATTCATATATTGGGCCTCTTTTCAAACCATTTCGTCTCTTGTTCATATGCATGACCGATTTGAAATAATAATTCTTCAGAAAAGTGGGGGCCGATTATCTGCATGCCGACAGGTAATTCATTTGCAAATCCGATAGGAACCGCTAGTCCAGGGTTTCCAGATAAATTGGCTGTTACGGTGTAGATATCGGACAAATACATAGCGAGCGGGTCATCATTTTTTTCACCGAGTTTCCAGGGCGGAGTCGGCGAAACAGGGGCGATGATCGCATCTACTTTTTTAAATGCTTCATCAAAGTCTTTTTTTATGAGGGTTCGAACTTTCATGGCCTTTTTATAGTATGCGTCATAATATCCTGCAGAAAGTGTATACGTACCGAGCATTATTCTCCGTTTTGCCTCTTCGCCAAATGACGATCTGTCATTACCAAACCGGATTCCATCAAATCTGGCGAGATTGGAGGATACCTCAGATGGTTGGATGATGTAATACACTGCTATCGCATATTCGGTGTGCGGAAGCGATATTTCTACCATTTCTGCACCGAGCTTCGATAGTACATTTAATGCCTCTTTCATTTTCATCTTGTTCGCTTGACGGGTCGGTTCATCTTCAAATGGATTAAATTCTAGTGGGATTCCGATCTTTAGTCCCTTTACTCCTTTAGTTAGGTTTTTTAGGTAGTCAGGAACTGGCTGATCGGGCGTGGTTGCGTCCATGGGGTCTTGTCCTGCGCTAACGGAAAGATAAAGCGCTGAATCTTCAACGGTTTTCGTAAAATGTCCTATGGTATCCATAGAGGAAGACATAGAGATAATCCCTGCTCTGCTTACTCGTCCATAGGTTGGCTTTAGCCCTACAGTATTTGTAAAACTCGCTGGAAGCCGGATAGAGCCACCGGTGTCAGTGCCGCTGGCTGCTAGGGCGAAATCGGCTGCTACTGCTACTGCAGAGCCACTGGATGAGCCTCCTGGCACATACGCTGTGTTCCATGGATTTTTCGTCGGGCCGAACTCTGAGTTTTCACCGCTAGAACCGTGCGCCCATGCATCTAAATTTGTTTTTCCGATTATGATTGTTCCTGCATCTTTTAATTTCTTAACGACAGTGGCATCAAATGGCGGGACATAGTTTTCCAAGACTGTGGATCCGGCTGTAGTTCGGATTCCGATAGTGGAGTAAATATCTTTCAAGGCAATAGGGATTCCTAAGAGTGGATAATTGCTTAATTGTTCGATGGTTAAATTGCTAAATTGCTCGTCGGCTTTCTTAGCTTGTTCCAGGGCTTCAGCTTTTGACACAGTAATAAAAGCATTCAGTGTGGGATTTAACTTTTCAATCCGATCCAAATATGCCGTAGTTAATTCTACGGAAGAATATTTTTTTTCTTGCAAATCTTTTTTCGCCTGAGCTATGGTTAAGGATTTTATATCCATAATTTTCTTCCTTGTCATGCTGAATTTAGTTCAGCATCTCCCTGCGTCTCAAATCAAGTAGATCCTGAAACAAGTTCAGGATGACACATTAAGACTCTTTAAAAACCGCTTTTACTTTAAAATTGCCGTTTTGTGAGCTTTTCGTATTCGAGAGTGCTTGTTCTAAGGTTAGAGACGGTGTAGTCTCATCTTCTCGTGTGACATTTTCCAGACCCGTGACTTGGGATGTCTCTTTCACATCATCGGTATCTACTTCTTTTAATGTTTCAACATATTCCAGGATAGAGGAGAGCTGTCCTTCAAATTTTTTAATTTCATCTTCGGTGAGGGTTAAGTTCGCCAATTTCGCCACGTGTTTTACATCGATCTTCACGATTTTATTATATTTACTTGATAATGAAATCGCAAGCAAGTATAATTTTTTCATGATAGATGCGTCTCGAGAATTTGCCGAAGCTCCAAAGACTCCATATGTTGCTGTTCTTAATACGCAGTTAATAGGAAGTGAATCTGAAGCACATTTAAACTTTGATTTACAGGCAAAAATTTAATCCAAAGGCTTATGTATTACTAGTTGATGCTTCTGGAGGGTCAAAAACGATGCTTAATCCCTTTATAAGCGCAAACAAAGAAAAAGGAATACCAACTTTTTTACTTTCTAATAATCTGGGAAAAACAACAGGTATTCAGCAGATATCTTATGGAACACAATCTGATGCAGTAGAGGCTGGCGCAATTCCACTAAAGGATGTAAACTACTCCGGAACTCTTCAGGTTGTTGATGAAATTCAGCTAGCTGCTAACCAAGGAAAAACAGGGGAAGAATTAAGTAGGGCTATAACCAGAAAATTTGGTACACCAATTCCTCAAAAAGCTACTTAAGCTTTTCTAAAACCGCTTCGTGGGATTGGAGTCTGAGAGATTTAGTCGATTTTTAAATTAATAAGGCATCAAATTAAGCCTATAATAGCGCGATGACATTGTCTGAAGGCCTGAGGCCAAATAGAGAACTTCCATGGTCAGGTTTAGAAAGTGATCCTAAAACGAATGATCCAATAGATACCTTTGGTTTGATTGGGTATAACATACGTGGACAAGGCATGCGTATGCAGCTTGGTCGAGCTTTAGTTCCTTATACTACTTCAGGCATAGATACTAGTAATTTACAGTTTGGGCTTCCAGGAAGTGTGCGGTTTAAAGCATGGTCTTCAGCTGATAAAGTATTCGATCTAGATCCTGAAAGAATAAGGGATATTGGTGCTCGAGGGCAGGAATTTATTAGGCTATTTGCCGAGCTCTCAGTTGCGACTAGAGCTGCAAAGTTGGCACGTGAAATAGGGGAAACTGTAGCCCAATTAGGATTAGATTATTTTGAATACAAAAATGAAGCAGCAGGGATAGTCACGATTGTCCGTAGGCAAAGGGACATAATCATTCCAGATGAGATAATTAAGGCGTCTCAGGGTCTTGTTTCTATGGGAGTAGTTAGAGTTGATGACCATTTTGAGAAAGGCCTACCCGTCTCGTATAAGCTGTCAAATTATACGAAAAATTTTATTTAGTAATTCACCTTACTAGGACTATCTCATGGGCGGTGAGTTCTAGAGAATCTTCATATTGACTTCAAAGCTTTGATTGCCTTTTCTTTATCCTTCGTATTGACCATCAGCCGTATCCCATGAACGAGAGTGAGATTTGAATATGATCCGCTTGCGTCGTCTGTTAATAAAAAGGCTTTAATTCCATTTGAGTCTAAAAACCCTTTTACAACTTCTGCTTCTTCGCGCGTATTAAAAGTTTTGATAACGACTAAATCATCCATTTGTAGGCTAATTATATAGAAACTTTCAGTTTTTGTATAATATATTTATTGGCTTTATATTCTAGGTCATCATTCAATTCTTTTAGTTCCATCTTTTCATGGTACTTTTTTTCCAAAGCTAGTTTTATCAAATGATCTGCGAAGTGAGGGTTTTTCGGTAAAATTGGTCCATGCATATAAGACCCAAAACTATTTTTATATATAGCGCCTTCGGTCTTGTCTCCGCCGTTATTTCCAAAACCTTTGGAAACGGCTCCAAACGCCGTAACTTTTTCTCCGACATAAGTTCGGCCGCCGTGGTTTTCAAAACCTACTAGGTTATTGTTCGAGCTTGTCGAGAACTTCTCGACTTCGCTTTGCTTCGCTCGAAGAATATTATCATCTAAGCTAACCACTATGTTTCCAATTAGCCTCTCTACATTTTCCCCGGGGTTTTCGGTGTATAAATCAAATATATCCAAGCCAGGAATGATGGTTCCATCTGCTTCTTTATAGTAGTTGCCTAGGAATTGATACGCACCGCAGATATAGAGTCCTGGAGTTCCATCCTCGATCATTTCTTCTAAGGCTTTTTTCTTTTCTAGTAAATCTTTGGCGACGATGGTCTGCTGTCTGTCTTGAGCACCACCCATGAAAAGCATGTCGCATGCTTTCAAATCCGAAATCTCAAAACCTAAATCCAAACGTTTAATTTCGACATCAATTCCTCGCCATTCACAGCGCTTTTGGAGCGTGATAATATTTCCTCTGTCACCATAGGTGGACATAAGTTCTGGATAGAGCCAGCCAATAAGGAGTGAGTGTTTAGTATTATGTATCATGTATTAAGTATAAATATTATGTCATTCTGGAAGGAATGAAGTGACTGATAGAATCTCAGAGATCCTATCGCTTTGCTCCAGGATGACAACGATTATAATATTTTCTTTCCGGTTAATATTTTTCTGACTTCCAGCATGGCTGAGTACGTAGGGAGAATATATAAAGTCTGTGACTTAGGAGTTTTTTCTAGTGCTATTTTAATGGCGGTTTCTAGCTTTGGTTCAATGCGGGTTGTCATTCCGGACAGAGATCCGGAATCTACCAAGGGAGATCCTGAATCACCCGTCTCGACTCGGAGGTCGATCCGAGGCGGAAGTTCAGGATGACAGGGAAGTGCATACTTGATACGGAGTGCCATATCATACGTCCGATCTCCAGATATAGTGATGTTTTTAAATTGATTTATAAATTCTTCAAAATCTACATCCCAAATCCATGATACATCCCGTCCGTCAGGGATACGGTCATTCAAGACGATCAAAAGATGCTTCGCTTTTAATTCTGCGATAGTTCGGAGAGACTCATTGAAGCTTGTCGGATTTTTCGAAAGAAAAATTTGAACTCTTTTATTCTCTATTGCGATAATTTCTTGACGGCCGAAAGCCGGTTTAAAATTCTCTAGAATATGTAAAATCTGCGTAGTTCCAATCCCAATCGTTTTCGCAGATAATACTGCTGCTAGCGTATTGTACTGGTTATAAACACCAGGGAGAGGGTATGCAGACCATTTAGAAAGAGAGAGTTTTGGCCGTTTTTCTCCGCACTTAGGACAACTCCAATCTCCGAGGTGAGAGTAGTAGATGGCTTTATAGGTTAATTTAGAATTGCAATTCGGACAATAGGTAGAGTCAACAGCGTGTGATAATTCTTTCTTTCCAATCTTTGGATCGTCCAGACCGAAGAAAAAAACTTTTCGGTCATTCTGGAACGGAGTGATAGAATCTTTTCTCGATGAGATCCTATCGTGGTCGTTGCCACTCCAGGATGACGATCCTAGGTGGGCGATCTGAGGATCATCGGCATTCAGAATAAGCATGGTTCGATTATCTAATTGCTTGAATGCCTGAGACCATTTCAAAATGATGCTATTAACTTCGCCGTAGCGGTCTAGCTGGTCTCTAAAAAGATTAAGTAATACTATCTGAGTTGGCGTGACTTCTTTCAATACGTGGGGAAGTGAGTTCTCATCTACTTCAAAAATTGCATAGTCGTAGGGAAGCCGACCTCTAAGATTTGATTTTTGGATCAATGCAGATGCGATTCCATTTAGTAAATTTGCTCCAGACTCATTTTGGAATACTCTTTTTCTGTTGGAGCGTAGAATAGAAGCGATCATGGAGCTGGTGGTGGTTTTACCATTTGTGCCTGCTACCAGAATAACTTTTATGGTCGATTTTTTTAAGGTATCGCGTATGAAGTTTTTATTTATAGATAATGCGATATGTCCTGG
>CALRDJ010000031.1 GCA_943354875.1 Candidatus Levybacteria bacterium GW2011_GWA1_37_16
AGCATGCCTTTTACTGCACCCATATAGTTACCCAAGTGCAATCTCCCCGTCGCCCGAATCCCTGAATAAACCCGCTTCTTCATAGCTCCCCCATTGTATTTTATTTATAGTACTTTCGCAATAAAGCACGTGCGAGAATTTCCAAAGAATTATATATAGGCAGACTAAACTGCTTTGGAAAAACCAATGGCAATTCAGTACATCCCAGAATAATTCCTTCTGCTCCTCTTTCCTGAAGAGACACAGCTATATTTTTAAGTTTCATCGTATCTGAATTTAATAATTTACCTGCTATGACATTTCTGATAATTCTTTCTAGTGTTTGTAGTTGTTTTTCCGATGGAATCATTATCTTTTTCTCACTTTTTTCAATTTGATCTTGATACAAACGAAATCGAATTATAGAGGGAGTTCCTAGGATTCCAACTGTGTGAATTGAGGACGGAATTGAGCTTACGACTTCATCAATCATAGAAATGAACGGAGCTTTCGAAACCTTTTGCAATGCAGGAAACAGAACATGCGCAGTGTTGCACGCAATTCCTAAAACAGAAATTTTTAATTTATTTAATTCCATAATTCTCTCGTGTATCATTTTTAATGCTTCTTCTTTTCTGTCTGAACTTGAGATAAAATCTGGAACTGGAATAGAATACAGAATAATTTCAGGAAATTCGCTGTTATATTTGGCACCAAACTCCCTCACCGATAAATCAATCAGCGTTTTGTACATACTGGTTGAGGCTTGTGGTCCCATACCGCCTATGATTCCAATTGTATTTTTCATAATCTACTCTGCCTACAACGCAGAAGTATTTCTGCGCTCTAGGCAGCCTTCTAGCATTAGAAGGCTTTTGCTTACCATGATCCCCCTACGACTCTTTTTCGTCCCGCTTCCTTTCTGACATAGAAATCATGTGAAACTGGAATACCATTCAGCTCTCGTAATTGACGCTCTGTATAGCCACTATTACCAATGAATGAGTCACCATTCTCTGGTGCTGAGACTCCCACAATCTCTCCATAATACCGAGTTGGAACTTTTCCTTCTGTTATTACCGGCATTTTTTCACCCGGTCTTAATTTTGGCGCTATACTTCTTTCTTTATCTCCCATATCTATCACCTCCTTTTTTTCCCATAAAAAAACCTCCCTTTAGAGGAGGTTATGCATAGTTCTGTATTGTTTATTTAAACTACGAGAAAGCACCCTCCCCTACAGGAAGGTCTTGCCAGTTTGATTTAGTATTCATAGTGTTTTTCATAGTTCTATTATACTCACTATGACCCTGAGCTTGTCGAATGGGTCATATTAAATGTTTTTAAATCTTCCTTTTTGTAATTCTTTCGAACCTCTAGTCACTGTCGCTATTCCTACATGTAACTTCTCTGCAATCTCTTGCTGGGAAATACCCTTTTTAAGCATTTTGACTATCGAAAGTCTGTTCGGGAGCTCCAAGAGCTCCTTTGGCGTAAGAATCCCCTGCAAAAAATCATACATTTCTTCTTTAGTATCAATTTTCTGCAAGAGCTCCATAAACTGCTCTAGATCCTTACTCACTCTCATACTTCAGTTATATTCAGCATGACCCTGAGTTTATCGAATGGGTCATCATACTAGTATACTATTAAACTAGTAAGATGTCAAGAGGCATTATTTAGATCTTGACAAGAAAATCACAGAGGATTACAGTAAAACCATGGTAGATGTCTGGCGACCAAAAGGTATGTACCCAGGAGATAACCCCGCATCAATCCTACACCTACATAGAATTCAGGATGCCGAAAGAACCATGGAAGGCATTGATCCCAGCTTACGACCTGCGCTTGAACAAATTCAGAGAAGCCACTACTTAGGACACCGCCCCTTTCCCCTAACCCCCATGAACGGCGCTCATGTTTTCGGAGACAGATTTCACCCCCTAAAAGTCCCAGACAGTCAAGGCATCATACCGACTACCGTAACTAATTGGGGAGATAAAATTCAGGAAGAGTATGAAATAGATTTTCGTGGCGAAAGAAGGGTGACCGCTGCGCACATCTTATTAGACGGAGGAACTGCAGTCGGACTACATATTCCGACTGGATATCGCGGTCATCATCTGTTAATTCCAGACGGAGAATTACCAGATGTCTTAAGAAATGCCTCAAAACTTCTCCGTGCCATAGGCCACACTATGCACCAAGGAATTGAGGCACCTCCTGCTGCTCCAATCACTGTATTCCAGATGTCCCGCTAGCTAACTTTAGCAGATATAACGATCTCTCATTACCACTGCGCTTGACATATTCTCCCCAAGCTGATTAAATGGTTTTCACTTAATTATGGCAGGGAAAACTCCAGACACCAGACCAGACTACCGAGGGTTTTTCAGATCTTTAGGAGAACCTCACAGCAGGCGCACCCTCCTAAAAGCTGCCGGCATAGCCGGTGGTGCATTGGTTGCTAATCATTTCGCCACTGAACTCTCTTCTGCCACGGAAACCCCTTCTCCACTTCCAGGTGGTAAACAAGTATATGGCGAAACTACACCAGTTTCGAATTGGAATGGACTCGTAACACAACTCGAAGGAGAAACTGCGTCAAGACGAGTAGCTAATCCAGGTTTTAAAGTACATCGAGCGGTGAGTACTGGGGAGTAGCTGTATATAGTAGTAATGATTATTTCAGGCTCGGAAGAAATGCAGTCGCAGTGGACATGAAAGACGGCGAAGACCACATAAATGGTATTTTAAATTCTGCAGGTATGATACAGCGATACCGAAATAACGATGCGATCGTATTTGATGGCACGGTTCCCCAATCAGATGAACCAGATAAGTACGTAGGCAGCACGGGAAATACGGGACCAGATAATTTCATGGGAATTTTCAATCCATCAGGAAGAAGACTGGGCTCTCCTGGTCCATACAACCAAACAAGTGTGATCAGATATAGCGAAATCGCACGGGGAATACTAAGACTCCAAAACCCATCTGATGCAAATGTTTCTACTGGACAAATGGATACAACACTTGTCAGTCGTTTGCCGACGAACTTCCCAGGAGTTTCTGTAACGAGTAACCCTAATTGGTATGCGAACTGTTTTACGAGAAATCCGAATCTTACCGGCATCGGCCAATTCCCCAAAGCTCAATTAGAATATCGACGACAATACGCTGATGGCGATATGTTTTCTCCTTCTACAACCATGCAGTCAAATGAGTATGATGATTTCGGTCCGGATAATCTCACCATAGACTTCGCAGACCTAAACGGAAGCGCTTTTACCTCTCCTATCGCAGGTATTAACTATTATTACCCTACTCCCACAGGAACAGATCCATCAAGTCACTTCATATATGACACGCCGAAAGTTCAACACGGAAATGTAAATATTCCCTGGAGAAGCCTTTTCGCAACTGATGAAGTACGAGGGGGAACAGTGCTTGCGGAAGTAACTCTTCAAGATAATACAAAACACTATGGAATCGGAGCACTCATAGATCGCAATATGATGGGGTATCAATTCCGAACGGCATCACAACAAACAGCTCATGGACGTATGACGATGAGAACCATGACCGGTAACGATCCATATGACCCTGCACGACTGTTTAATCGCGGAACATATACGAGTCAGCTCGACGAACCAGCCCCTGCATCCACTGCTACACCGCTACCAGATACTGCTACTCCCATAAACACCGCGACAAGGACTGCTACTCTTACGCCGAACATCACTACCACGCCCACCAACACGTTGACCAGAACTCCATCGCCTGATGCCACTCCTACGAACAATCCTTCGAATACTCCTACTTCCTCACCTGATGCTACTGCTTCGCCTACTCATACCCGAACGAGAACTCCATCTCCATCTGCGTCGCCTGATGCCACCCTGCTACCCGGAACCCCAAGTGCTACTCCTGATGCTACAGCTACTCTCACACCAAGCATCACTACTACGCCCACCAACACGTTGACCAGAACTCCGACAGGCATTATCTTTACTACCACTCCATCCTCGTCACCTGAGTCTACATCCACCATGCTTCCCACTAGTACTCCCGACGCATCGGGAACTCCACTACCCACTCTTATACCAGCAGGAACCAGATTCTCTGCTTTCCTACCTAGAGTAGCAGATAATTCACTCCTCGATCGAGAGAGAGTTCATATTCCTATTAGTAATAAAAATAAACAGGGCGGATGGTAATTATGGCACATATACCCTCAAAACAAGGAAAGTAGTACCTAAGCGTAGGGACAAAATGTAGCAACGCGTTGATATATTTTTGAAGCTACTTTGAACTTAATTTTCTTAAAAACACAGACTCTTTATACTTATATAAATATAAGGGGATGTAAACTACAGTAATTATTTAATTTGCATTCTCATCTAAATCCTGTAACAATATATCTATGGAACCAAGCAACCCAAGTCTAGAAAACCAACCTAATCAATCCCAATCAATACCCACATATCAACCATCTACTCCAGAACAACCAATAAAACAAAGAGGCTTTCTCCTACCAATCGTTGGAATATTAGTTATTCTTCTTGTTCTTGCTGGAGGATCTTATTACTTCATGAAAGTTAAAGCCCCTATTACTGCTCCTATTCAAACTCAGACAACTTTACCAACAACCCAACCATTACCAACAGTAGTTGATGAAACAGTAAATTGGAATACATACACTAATCTAAAACACGGATACGTGATTAAATATCCTTCCGAAATGCCAATAAATACATTTCCTATGACAGAAACGCAATTACAGAATACAAACAGTATTGCTTTTAGCGGTATGCGCACAAAGGTTGGAGTTGAGGATTCCGGTGTGTCCTTGTACATTAACGTTCCACAGCTTGACGCTTATAACAAGCCAGTTACATGCGCTTCTGATGATGAGTGTATAAAAAAGGTGTTAACTGATCCAGGAATTGATACATATTCTAAGAAAATAAAAGACACCAAAAAGAATATTCTAGGTAAAGTTAGAAAAGGAGTGGAGTATGTAGAGCTTGGGTCCTCTTATGAACCAGTTAATCAAATTTATGTCTTTAGTGAATCTGGTAAAGTATGGTATGTATCGATCAAATGGACTAAAGATCACGTTTCGAAACTAGATGATATTAACAAACTATTTGACCAAATGCTTGCAACCTTCAAATTCACTCAATAATCTAGAGCTCTACTTATATTTTTTGTAGCGCTTTATATATCAATGGTTTTCCATTTTAGTCTGTTAAGCCAGCACTTCTTCTTTTATTTTTCCTCCCCTTTGTTCTTATTTATAATAGGAGCTAATCTAGCCTAGCTATCTAGGTTGATTCTGTCTAGAAAATAGCCTTATTTCCTAATATTTCTTAGTCTCTCTATTCTTATAAATAAGTAATAAACTAAAATCCTCCCTAAAATAGGGAAGATAAAGGTGGGTTATTTACATATATCTCTAAACTCAACATGATACAATCTTAATATGAAAAAGAAAAAACTAGGAACAGACAAAAAGGAATTAACAATCAATGAAAATATCTTTGAAAAAATCTTAACTAAAGCAACTAAACAGTTACCATTCTCACCGAAGAAATCTGGGAAAGCAAAGCGTCAAACATCTTCTCACTAGACTTTCTGTGGTTAAATCTAAAAGCATATTCATCTGCATACGCTTGTAAGTATTTCTTTGATACATGTCTGTAGACTCCGAAAATTCCCCTTTTAAGGTGAGACCATACATTCTCTATGCCTTGAGTATGGATATCTCCCTTAACAAACATTTGTTTATGATTAATAGATTGGTGAAAATATCCATGTTTCTTTAACTGGATGTATGATACCCATTCATCAGTCATTACTCTGGCTTTTGGATCTATATAATTTTTCACTTGTTCAATAACTGCCCATTTACCAGTACCACTAACATGCTTGAGATAAACTTTTCCATCTCTTTGAAGAAATCCCATAATTGGTTCTTTTTGTTTCTCTTCAACTCCCTGTCTCCAGGTTCTCATTCTATTGATTCCTTTTCCTCCTACATAGGTTTCATCAATTTCCACCGTTTCACCGTTCCCACCTAGTGGATTAATGTCTACGTCGGCCATTAAGACTCTGATTTGCTTAAACATTCTCCAGGCTGTTTTATACGTTACTCCTAATTCTCTTTGAAGTTGCTTTGCAGATACTCCAGAACGAGTATTAATCATGATAAACATGGCATAAAACCACAGCCTAAGAGAGGTGGTGCTCTTTTGAAAGACAGTACCAGCAAGAGGAGCAATGTGAGAACCACAATAGCTACAGGCATACTGCATTCTTCCTTTTATTTTGTAATGTGTAGTTACCTTTTTACATTTAATACAAGAAATTCCATCAGGGAAACGGATATCTTTAATTTTGTCTAGACATTTATCATCTGAGGAATACTTTTGAAGAAAGGCTGCGAATGTTAATTTAGGTTCCATACAACCAGAATAACAAATATATTCCTTGTTGTCAAGGGATAAGTGCCGTAATTATCTCTGTAAATCTTAGATAATGTATGCCATACTATTTGGACAGTGAAACGATTCAGTTTTCTATTTATCTTCCTTATATATCTCTGCCTTCCTCAAGTATCTCAGGCGTTTACTATTGGAACAGTAAAAATAAATAATGCTGTCAGCTTATACAGCTGCAGTGATCCCTGCCCTATTACGATAAACTGGACGACGAATCCCGGAGCATCAACTGTTTATATAAACAAGAACAACGCACCGAGCTCAGCACAGGGACCTAACGGCTCACTTCCCTATACGCTTTCTGCAGGAACGTATGAATTCCGGATGATTGCAGATAATTATAATACTGATGGAAGAGAGGAACTCTCATGGACAGTCACCGTAAACGTATCACCCGCTACTACCACTCCCTCTCCTACCTCCTCCACACCTACTGCTACGCCGACTCCTGCGCCGGTGAACATTTCCAGTATTAATATAACGAATCTCACCAGTTCTTCAGTTACGATAAACTGGACGACGAATGCGCTGTCAGATTCTACCGCTGACTATGGTACGACGAGTACGTACACTAATACAGTCGGAAGTCCGAATCTGGTAAATGGTCATTCACTCGTCATTAATGGACTATCTGGAAATACTACCTATCACTACCGAGTGAAAAGCAGAGCTGGAGGATACACAGCCACAAGCGGCGACCAATCATTTACGACTCCTTCTGGAGGCACCGGCTCTTCTGCTCTTCCCACCCCTACGAGAACTCCCACACCCACACCCGCCGGGCAGAGCCCTCTGGGCGGCGCCTCTCCTACCAGCACTACCGGAGGAGTACTAGGCGCATCTACTTCAGGGGCTACCAATCCATCTGCTCTATCAGAATCTCAAACGAAAGCAGTCAGCGGCGCATCAGATACGAATTTCTTTCAAAACCTCTGGGATCGTCTCGCTCCATACTTAGGAAGCACGCCACTTGGAAGACTACTAACCGCGTTGGGGATTTCAGGAGCAGTAACCCTGGCAGCGTATGTAGCGACGAGGATGTTGAAGAAGAAAAGATTTAACTCATCCACTGCTTCTTAAATTCTGCAAAATTACCATCTAGTAACGACTGCCTAATTTTTTTCGTAAGATGCACGAGAAAGTGAACATTATGATAACTCGCAAGTCGATATGCGAGAAGCTCTTCTACTTTAAATAGATGATGAATATACGCTCTCGTATAATTCTTGCAGGTTAAGCACGTGCAGTTGGGATCAAGCGGTTGGTTATCACTGGCAAACACGGTGCGATTTAAATCCATTCTGAATTTATTCTTTACGTTCCCAATCGACGGAGAAACAAACACGATGCCATATCGACCGAAGCGAGTCGGAATCACGCAATCAAACGTATCCATCCCCATCTCCACCGCATCGAAGATATCATCAACCTCGCCAATACCGAGCAGATGTCGAGGTTTATCATCCGGCAAATGTGGGTGCACCCATTCCAGCACTTGTCGCATTTCTTTCTTGCTTTCACCGACCGAAACACCGCCGATTGCAATCCCATCGGTATCCTGAGCCGCGATAAACTGCGCTGATTCTTTTCGCAAGCTCTCATACACACCGCCCTGAATAACCCCGTAAAAATACTGCTTAAAAAAGGTCGTTTCTGGATTTTTAAACTCTTCTATACAGCGAAGCAGCCAATTATGGGTCCTGACCATAGCGCCTCTGGTGTATTCCTCAGTCGATGGATGCGGCGCGCATTCGTCGAATGCCACGATAAGATCTGCGCCCAGCTTTTTCTGAATTTGAATCGAGATTTCTGGAGTAAACTCATGGAGAGAGCCGTCTATGTGCGAACGAAACTTCACGCTATCTTCAGTAATCTTGACCAATGTATCTTCTTCTCCGTCTTCACCTTTCATTTTCGCCTGTCCAAGAGAAAAGACCTGAAATCCTCCCGAATCAGTAATCGTGGGCCCGTTCCAATTCATAAACTGAGCGAGTCCGCCCAACTCTTTTATGATATCTTCCCCTGGTTTTAGATGCAGATGATAGGTATTTCCGAACAAGATCTCCACACCAATCTCTTTCAAATCTTCAGCAGAAAGCCCTCGCACCGAAGCTCTCGTTCCCACGGGAACAAAGGCCGGCGTCTGTATAATCCCATGCTCCGTATGAATCTCCCCTACTCGGGCTTTAGAATTTGTTTTTAATATTTTGAATTGCATATTCTTATTCAGCACTACAGAAGCTATTGAAGACTTAGTACTTCCCTCTTAAACTGCTCTCCGCGGTCTTTATAGTTTTTAAACATATCAAATGAGGCACACGCTGGAGAGAGAATGACGACATCCTCCGGCTCTGCGATCTTATGTACTGCCGCCACTATGGTCTTCATGTCTTTGGCGCCTTCAATCACGAGAACTTCGGAGCTGATAGACTGTAGTCTATCTTTAATTTTCTCCCACTCTACCCCGATGCCGATAATCGCCTTAATGTTTTTCGCATTACGGATTACTTCCCCTAACTCTCCGAAGTCACTATTCTTACTCGATCCTCCTAAAATCAGAATCTCAGAATCTGTAAATGCCTGAATTGCTGCGATAGCTGTTTCAGGAGTAGTAGAAAAAGAATCATCATAGTATCTGACCCCCTGAATGGTCGCGATAAGCTCCAATCGATGCTCTAGTCCTTTAAATTCTCGTAACACTTTTGTGATTGCAGTGTTGGGAACTCCGGCTAGTGTCGCTGCCATCACTGCTGCACATACATTTTCGAAATTATGCTGACCAGGAAGCAATATAGCCTCTGTTTTTATAATTTCCTCATCAATTCCCTCTCTGCGAACTATTACCGTACCGTCTTTTACAAAACAGCCATTTTCCTGCACTTCGCCCTCACGACTCACCTGAAATACTTTCCCAATTGTATGGATATCTGATTCATTACTCGCTGGATAATCACGATTTACTATGGCAAAGTCATCTGCTGTCTGATGGTTAAAAATATTTCGCTTCGCGTCGACATATTCATATACATCCTTGTGCCAGTCCAAATGTTCAGACGTGGTCATGAGCATAACCGCTATGTGGGGACTCTTTTCTAAATCTAGCAATTGAAAACTCGACAACTCCAAAACTACCATAGAATCTGCGGTGAGCTGATCGAGGAATTCAAAGGGTGGCTTTCCGATATTACCTCCGAGGTATGCATCGCGACCACCAACCTTTAACATTTCATAGATAAGACTTGAGGTCGTCCCCTTCCCTTTCGTGCCGGTCACACCAATAATTTTAGAAGGACACAGATCAAAGAAAAGTTTTATTTGAGAGGTAATTTCTACTTTTTTGTCTCCCAATGCCTCCTGAATAACTGACAATTTTACTCCCGGACTGCGGACGATAAGATCGTATTGATCCAAACCCTTCAAGTAGTCTTCTCCATCGTTTTTATCCAATACTATAACCTCTGCGCCACGCGCCACGAGCCATTTCTCACTTGAAAGCCCCTCTACTCCGGCACCAATCACCGCTATTTTTTGACCATTAAAATCATTTTTCATACCTTGGATTATACTACAATACGCTCTCTCTTGACATTTACTTTCAAATACCCATATAATGATTCGTGGAACCAGAATCAACAACCCAAGAATCACCAGCACCTATTGTATCTTCTGATTCGATGACGCCTCCTAGAGAGAGCACGACCACACCAACTCCCTCCTCCACCAACTATGCAGGGTTTTGGAGACGTTACCTAGCTTACTCCGTAGATGGTATTATCCTTTCTGTCCTAAGTCTCCTTCTTGGAGTGAGCATAAACATGGGAAGCGGAAATAATGGATTCGCATTCCTTCCTGGTGTTCTAATCGGAGCTACGTACTTTACCTTCTTCTGGATGAAACATGAAGGTCAGACTCTCGGAAATAAACTCATGGCTATAAAGGTCATTCGCGAAGACGGTCATCCGCTAGATATAGGCACTGGTATTGTGCGATATATAGGGTATGCCTTGTCTTCTATCGTATTCTACTTAGGATTCTTATGTATTATCTGGGATAAGAAAAAACAGGGCTGGCACGATAAAATGGCCAAAACTGTAGTGGTTAAAACAGATGCGAAACCTCGTACACTGCTCGCACTCCTTATCATTTTCGTTCCTCTTATCATCGGCACGATAGTCTTAGTCAGTATCGGCGGACTTGCGTATCTTATGTACCAGAAAAACCCTGGCTCACTTAAGTCTTCTATGTCTAAGATCGCTCCCACCCAAACCCCTCGAGAACTCTCCACTCTCTCAAGCGATGTATTTCTAGGATTAAATGCATTCCGCACAGGATACGGAATACCAAAGCTTACGGAAGATCAGAGGCTTTGCGCATATGCCCAGAAAAGACTGGAAGAACTGAATACTGCAGGAAAATTTGACGATGGAAAAGGATTCTATGAAGACACCGCCAACCCCACTACGAATGCAGCGTACTTTTCTGGTTTTGGAAAACTCAGCTCCAATAGCTATACACTTGATCCCCTTACTACACGAGAGGACGTATCAGGCGTATGGACAAAAAACTCGGACAATTCATTTACCGACAAGGTGTATACGCATGGGTGTGTTCGGGCTGATGGTAAGTTTATCGTGAATATTATTGCAGAAAAAACCACTCGCTAACCTCTTTTTCTAGTAGCCGTATTATATTTCTATCTGCTCTACTCTATTATTATTTCCTACAGAACGAAGAACCTTTGAGAGCAGAGACTTATCACCAGTTGTGAAGAATATATAATTTGGCTTGAACTTATCACACAGTTCATCTCGTGACTCCAAAACCCTCTTCACTTGGCGAGCAATGGCCAAACCAGAGTCAAGAATTTCTACGTTTTTTCCTAAAATCTTTTTCATCTCTGCTTTAAGAAAAGGAAAGTGAGAGCATCCGAGAGCGAGAACGTCTATATTTTCTTTCTTAAATGGCTCTAGTACTTCAGTAAGCACTTCCTCTATCCCCTCAGTTTTTCCGGCTTCAATAAAAGGCACTAGTCGATCTGTCCCCAGATTCGTAACTGTCGATATTTGCGCGAAGCGATTTATCAAATCCCGCTGATACTGACTCTGTGCAGTTTTAGAAGTAGATAGGATACCTATCCTACCGTTTCTAGATTGCTCTGCTGCTGTTTTAACCACTGGAACCACACCTATTATAGGTACTGCCTTAAAGTCCCTCCGAAGACGATCTAAGCACGATACAGTAATCGTATTACAGGCCAGAACGATAAGCTTGCAGTTTTTATCTAAGAGGGTCTGCACGAGGCGCTTGGCGAGTGTATAGATTTCATCCTCTGATTTGCTTCCATACGGACAGTTTTTTGAATCCCCGATATATATAGTAGATTCATGCGGGACAAGACGAACGATTTCTCGCCAGATAGAGAGTCCACCTACTCCTGAGTCCAAAACACCTATTGGTTGCGTATTCATAAACAGGGGCCAGTTGGGGAAGCTGTGTTGCGGGGCTGATATCGAAATCAGACTGTGAGATTATGAGCCTCACGTGCGCCTTACACTACCCCGCGCGTTATGACAGTATACCATATATTAATTGAATCTAAGCCACTCAAATGATATACTTTCACTTGTTGCAAGCTTTGGCGCACCAGGGTAGCTCAATGGTGGAGCACAGCATTCATAACGCTGCGGTTGTGGGTCCGATCCCCACCCCTGGTACACTTCGACAAACTCAGTGCAGGCACGGCTCAGAAAAATAGGATCATCCACTGCTCCCAGTTCGACTTAGCCTCAGTTTTCCCCCCATCCCCCTGCTTCGCTAAGAGACTTTTCGGGATCAAAACCTGTTGCTCTCGAGATTTTACGAGAAAAAGCTTGTTTCGTATCTGTTCTTCGACAAAACCCGGAGATTTAGCTAGGGAAAGTTGACTACTTAGCCTCTTATTCTTCTCCTGCTCCACCTGCAATTCACCCTGAGCCTGGGTAATAAGGTCTTGTTTTTGCCATAAAGTATAAATCGAAACAACCAGGTTTTTAATGATAAAAAGCGAGAAAATGGTAAATAGAATGAATAAAATACGTTTCATGATTGACGTGAAGCCATTTTTCTGATATTATAGGCTTTATTGTAATCCAATTATGAAAGCCATAACACTTAAAGACGCCCACGGCGAGTTCAAAAATTATCTCAAAGGAAACAAGCACTCAGCCTCTACTATTGTAGCATATGGTAAGGATATCGAGCAGCTTGTGGAGTTCCTAGAAGTGCTAAAAAAGAACCATATTCATGAGGTCGGTCATGAAGACTTACAGGCCTTTCTGGCGAAAATGGGTCGCGATGGTTATACGCCTAAATCTGTGTCTCGAAAGATAAATTCTACCCGAACGTTTTATAGGTTCCTAAAAATAAACGAATACATCGTAGACGACCCTTCTTTGCTTATTGCCCACCCACGATACGAACTCACTCCTCCTCGCATTCTCACCCCTACTGAATATCGCGCGCTTCGCGATGCTGCGCGAAATGACGCACGTATGTTTGCTGTTATAGAATTACTCCTCCAGACTGGTATTCGCATCGGTGAGCTCGCACAGCTTCGATTAAGCGATATTTCAGGAGACAACCTAACTATCCGTCCATTTGAAAAGCATGAGGCACGCATAGTACCCCTTAATCGCTCAGTAAAAGAGGCAGTAAGACGATATCTCGAAGCACGACCACAGGTTAAAGAAGATAGAGTTTTCGTAACGAAATCCGGAAAACCATTCTTAGTTCGTAATATCCGCACAGCCATCGAGAGATATTTCAGACTTGCTGAAATCAAAGGTGCGAAAGTAAATGATTTACGTCATACCTTTGTCGCCCATCATCTAAAACACGGCGTATCACTCGTATTACTTTCTAAAGTTTTAGGACACAAACGACTTTCTACTACAGAGAGATATTTAGAATACGTTCAGGATAGAGGAAAAGAAAATACCAACCTTACCGAGTTATAAACGAGGGGGTATACTAATTATATGAGCTCAGAAATAAAACCCATTAATAAGCCTCTCCTTATTCTCTCTCTCTTTCTTACCGCCCTGTTCTCCATACTGGGAAATGAAAAACTTGTACCGAGCTCATTCACGCCGATTGGATCTTTTGGGGAATTTATCGGCATATATGCAGCGCTCTTAGTTATTATTCCTTTGTTTACTGTATGGCTTAAGGCATTATGGAATGAGATTGTGCCAAGAATATTTACTATACGAAGAATTTCTTACTGGGAAGCTTTAGGTCTCTCCATCTTGCTCAGCATACTCTTTGCCCGTTAAAGTGGGCGGATCAGGATTCGAACCTGAAACCAGTTGTGTATAAGACAACTGCTCTACCGTTGAGCTATCCGCCCCCACACCTACAGGTGCAGACAGAATTATACCAAAGTACACGGAGTAGATAAAGAGGAGACAAGTCCTGGTGAAACAAAAATACACTGTCATCCTGGAGTTCTGCCATGCAGAACGATAGGATCTCGAAGATTCTACCCGCTTCGCCAAAGCTTCAGCGAGGCGAGTCAGTCACTTTGTTTCTTCCAGAATGACTATTTAATAATATCTTCGTATAAATCCTTCCACTCAGGATTAAACGCATTAATCAATTCTATTTTCTTCCTTCGCACTAGATTCTTAATTGCTTTTTCTCGTTCTATTGCATTTATTGGGTCTTCAAGAATTTCATAATAAACCAACATATCTATATTATACTTCTTAGTAAATCCTTCAACCAATTTGTTTTTGTGCTGATAAATCCTTTGAAGGAGGTTATTCGTAATGCCTGTATAGAGAACTGTATGGATTTTATTCGTTAGAATATAAACGAAATATTGTTTCATAATGTCATGCTGGACTCTAGAAAACGAAATCCGATAGAGGATAGCATCTTATAGATCCTATCGCCCTTCGGGCTCCAGGATGACAAAAAAATTCTTGTCTCTTTTTTTTCTACCTTCCCTACTCTATCTACTCATCTCTTTTTTCTCCCTAT
>CALRDJ010000032.1 GCA_943354875.1 Candidatus Levybacteria bacterium GW2011_GWA1_37_16
GCCGTGGCTGAAAATCCCTCGAAACTTTAGCGAAGTGGGAAAACGATTTAGGGATTTTATCGCAGTACCGAAATTTTCAAGAACCCTGAGTCTTCTCGCGATGCTCGTGGTCGTCGCAGCTATTCCTCTGACTGTCTACGTGGCTCAGCAAAATCAAGACAACCGCCAAAGAGCAAGTAACTCATCCATGTCGCTAGGCTTTGTAGTAACTGGGCTTCCTTATTATGGAGATTCAAATCTGTATAATTTTACTACACGGGATCAAGTAGATAAGGTTCTTGATGAGACACAGCGATTAAATGGAAAAATAATAAGAGTATTTATCGGAAATGCATATGCTTCTGATCAGGATGCTGCGAATAAACTTGACACCCTTTTGAGTCAAGCAGAAAGCAGGGGAATATCGGTAATTATTAGTTTTATCGATTGGAATAAAGGAGAGAAGCCTCAGTACCAGTCGGGATCAGCTAGTTTTTATGGACCTTCTGCAAATGATGCAAATAGGATAGTTCTGAGACCAGAGTTTTTCCAGCATGGATATAAAGAGGCATATCTTCCGTTTGTAAAAACAGTTGTGGCTCGTAATAAAAATCATGGCAATATTTATGCGTGGGAAATAGGAAATGAGCTTCGGTATGAAGCAGACGATTATGACGCTTTCATAAATTTTATGAATGATACTGCAGCAAGCATTAAGCAGATTGATTCCTCTCATCCTGTTTCAACAGGATTTTTATATGCAGGACATACATGGTATCTGTATGATCAGGGAAGACCAATGGCAGATGTTCCTGCGGAGCAGCGAGTGGAGGATTTGTATGGCAAACTTAATAACATAGATATCATTACTGCTAATAGCTACCACGGTTTTACTGATGGGCTTACTGATGTAAACTGGGCTTTAAGTCATGGAAAACGAGCGATAATAAATGAGGCTGGTTTTAATACTGGACAGGGTGCAGACAGGAGTGGTCGATATAAGGATAGTATTAATTTCTGGAGGAATAAAGGGGTGTCTGCGTATTTAATTTGGGCATTTGCGCCGAAATCGATTAACGCAGATAACGGAAACATGGATAGGAATCTTGGTTTTGATGCAACCTATCATAGTGACTATGATGCCATAGTGAGAATAATACGGGAAGAGTTTGGTGTGCCTTCTGACCAAACATGCGTAGTAAACGGAGGTACCTGCCTCAGGGGGTCAGATGAGATTCCAGCAGGATATAGTTCCACGAGTAACTATAGCTGTGGATCATCGGCGGCTTGTTATATGCCCGTTGCTCCGACTAATACACCAATTCCTACTCCTACTTCTCCTCCAACAGATCCAACTGCAACTCCAACTGATCAGGATGATGATGGTGATCAGTCTGAGGTTGTGCAATGTGGAGGAGAATTGAGGCTTGAGGGTAATAATACAGCTACTCCCCTATTGGGTGCTACATGGAATTTGCCTCAGTCAGATCCGCCAGATCATTGCAACATATATGTAGTGCACAGAACTGGTTTTTATACTACTGTAGGCGCGAGTTCTGCGCCGTGTAGATCAAGTGGAGATGGTGGATACGCTGGCCATGTGCTTACGTCTCCTACGTATCCTGATGGTACATACACATTGTACGTGAGTAACGGTGGGAGCTGTAATAATGTACAGAGAAATAATGTAAATGTGCAGTTCAGTAGTGCGGGAGCAGTTAGTCCAACACCGACAGTAACTCGTGGTGGTAATGCTGCATGTACTATGTCTCAGCAGGCACCAGATGCAGGAAATGCTTGCGTAAGCTGTATAAAAAACCAAAGAGGTGGAGTAAATGACATAAAAAATCTGTATCATGCCGGCCTGGATTCTTGTACCGATGGACAGCTTATTAACGGATGGTGTAATGGTGGCGTTTCGAATGCATCCATTAGTGACTGTGCTGGGATTAAAGCAGGGGCATGTGCAGCAAGTTGCGGCGGAGGAGGATCATCTTCTGGAAATGGAGCGCCAGTTTGTAATGAGGGCTCAGTAAATATGACACTGGGGCAGCAAGCTAATGTCGTAGGTCGTCCAGTCTCTCTGACAGTAAATGGATCACAGGGTTCCACTTTTTTGCATGACACTGTATCTCCATCTGGTGCGACATGCTCGTTCGATAGTGCTGGTGGATTTTGGAATAATACAGCTACTTGTACATTTTCTGCACCTGGAACATATACATGGACTCATGAGTGGAAAAATTGTGCTTCTGGTAATTGTGGGATTATTTCCGCACAATGTAATAAGCGGGTTTCGATTACCGTAGGGGGCAACGCAGAGAACGTATGTAGGATCGAGAGGCAAACACCGAATTTAGCAGGCTCGTGTAGTACATGTATTGCGAGTAAAGTAGATGGGCTAGTGCGGAATATAAAAAATCTCAATGTAAATAGGTTTGGCGTGTGTAGTGATTCAGAGTTGATTAATTATTGGTGTAATAACGGGATTTCTTCAAGCGCAAGTTCAGATTGTACTAATTTAAGGTCAGGGGCATGTGCAGCAAGTTGCGGCGGAGCTAATCGGGGAGATATAAATAGAGATGGGAAAGTTGTAGTTAATGATGTATTTATATGTAATCAAGAAAAGAATAAAGTGCTTACTTCTACGAGCTGTGACTTGAATAGTGATGGATCAGTAACCGATGAAGACATAAATGTATGGTTTTCGTTGGTAGATAGATAGTATGAAGACATCGTCGAAATTATTATTAGCACTATTTATGAGCATCTTGTTTTTCATGGTGCTTTCTCCTCGGTTTCGTGTCGTGGAAGCTGTTGATTCAGCTCTTTATTTTGATCCGCCAGTTGCTACTTCTATGAAAGTTGGAGATAGTTTTACTACGCATCTTAAATTAGATACATCGGTAAATTTATTTGGCTTTGATGCAGTATTGGTGTTTGATAGAGCTCAGCTGAGGGTTTCGATTTCTCCTACGGCTGTTTTTCCGAACTCAAGAGTTGTAGATAGTGGGAGTGGTATTCGTTATCTAGGAGCAAACCTAAGTGGCGCTGTGAGTGCTAGAAGTGGCATAGATTTAGGAACAGTACAGATAACAGCATTGCTTCCTGGATCCAATAGTATTCAGTTTGATGTTTCGAGCAAGGTGACGGATGAAGGAGGAAATGATGTAGTTACATCTAGCAGGTTATTTTCTTATTCTATCGCAGCAAATGGCGTTGGCGGAGGAGGCGGATCTTCTTCGAATCCTGGCCCCGGCGGTACCACTCCCCGCCCTACTCCTACTCCAGGAGTTAGACAGAGCTTAGAAAACTGTAACGTAGATGGAAAAGCAGGACTAACGACTGATTTCGGGTGTATTCCGACAGATCCAATCGGTTTTGCAGCTAAATTTTACGGTATAGGACTCGGATTTATCGGAGGGGTAGCATTGCTTTTCATTATGTACGGTGGATACTTGACTATGATGTCTCGAGGTAATCCAGCACAGTTATCAAATGGAAAAAGTTATATTTTCTACGCGATTTTAGGACTGCTTCTTGCCATCTTCGGTTATGTATTTATCCAGATCGTGGTAGTAAACGTACTACATGTACCAGGGTTTAGTTAGAGAATCCAAATGTCATCCTGGAAGGAACGAAGTGACTGATAGGATCTAGATTCTATCGCTTCGCTCCAGAATGACATAAAAAATTTATGAAACGATTTCTGCCCGTAGTTTTCTTCGTACTTTTCGCTTTGCAATTCGCATGGTATGTTCCTGAGGTTTTTGCGCAATCACCTCCGCCAACGACCAGCCCCTCGCCTTCTCCTGCTGGCGGTGGATCTGCTCCTATAAATAACTTATCGAATGATTCATGGGTAGTGGATGCTGATGTGACATTTGCAGGAAAAGTAGTAGCCCGGTCGAGAGATTTCGTAGATTGGGCGATTTTGCATCCTCAGTGGTACTTTCTAGATAGTAGCACGAGCTCTAGTTCTCTTACTACGTTCTGGGTCACTATAAGAAATATTATCTATGCATTTTTCGGTCTTTTTATCTTAATTACCGCCTTTATTCTCATCGTTACGAGAGGAAGAAATATTACGGTAATGAAATTCATTCCTCGGTTTGTAGGTATTATATTACTCGTTACGTTTTCATTTGCCATAGTTCAGTTTTTATATCAAGTAACTGATATTTTTCAAGGATTTTTTCTCACGTCTGGTGGAAAGCCCATAGGAATCCATAATCTTATAACAATTGGATTTGATTACTCATCATTTGTAGGATATCGACAGGCTGGGCCACAATTTGATGAATCCGTATTTATCTCTCTTTTTCTGACCAAGTTGACCGCTATGACGCTGTATGTTATGGCAGGGGTATTGTTCGTTCGAAAAGTAATCCTTTGGTTTTTCATCTGTATTTCTCCGGTTTTCCCCATTCTTTGGTTCTATTCGCCGATCAGAAATACAGGGAAAATGTGGATGGGAGAGTTCTTTAAGTGGTTGCTCTATGGGCCGCTTTTCGCGCTCTTTTTAGACGGACTCGTATTTTTATGGGGAAGTACTATTTTTTCAGGTATTCACCCTGATATGGCTAATCCTTCGTATCCCACTGCGACAAATCTACTGCTAGGCGGACCTGGTCAGGCAGTTCAGTTCGGAAATAGCGTGAACGTCCCAGAAACGTTTGTATTATATTTACTGTCTCTCATTATGTTATGGAGCGCAATTATTTTGCCGTTTGTACTTCTCCAGATTTTTCTCGACTTCTTTAAAGAAACTGCATTAAGTGAGGGTTCTAGCGTGAGGCAGATCATAAATATGATAACAAATCCATTATTAAAACCTCCTTTAGCAAGTATTCCTGTTTCGCCTCCTCCGTCTGTCCCGCCAAAGATGCCACCGCCGGCCAGTACTGGTATGGCGAGAGAGTTACCGATGATGAATAAGATATTTAATACACAGTCAGTGGCCAGTAACGTATTCACTACGCAATCAGTTAATCGTCCCGTCATGACAAGCACGAGTAGTCCGATATCGACAAATATAAATAGGCCAGTTGCGACGACGATTTCCAATCAATATAACCAATCTGCTTCTAATCAATATAACCAGTCTGCTCGCGTTGCGACACAGCAGTTCTCTGCAGCGAATAATTCTATTCTAAATCTCACGAACTTGTCAGTGCCGACTATGCGCGATGTGGCACGATACGAGACAACTATGATCTCCAAAGATGTGGAGAAGCATCAGGAGGTAACTCGAGTGAAGGAAACACTTGACCGTATCTCTAATCCTAAGACTGTTACTGCTCCAGCAGAACGGGAGAAATTTATTATGGCGCGGGATCAGCTAGTGGTGGAAAAGCAAAAGGGAAATCCACTCGCGGCAGCAATTCTTACCGCTTCAGATGCAGCGGTGCCAGTCTCACATTCGCCCACCACTGAACTTCAGAGGGTTGTGACAGCATCTCAGCCAGCACTGCCTGTAGTGAATCGAGTTCAGACGGTGAGTCTTGAAGATTATGAAGCAGTAAGAAAGATGTGGCAGGAAAATTATCAGAAACTAGAACCGCCGAAGACGTCTGAGAATGAGCAGGTCAGTAGGAAAGACTGGGTTAAGAAAGATATACAGAGGGTGGCGCAAAGTATCGATCTCCTTTCTTCTCCTGATCAGGTGAAGCAAAAAGAAGGTATGTCAATGGTGGGAGCGATATTGCCGTTCTTGCTCATAGGAGGTTTTTCTCAAACAGAGGTTATCGCTTATCTTAAGGCAAAGCAGGAAGCTGCGAAATCAACACTCGCAGATTTAGATAAAAAAGAAGAAGAGGAGAATACGACCCTTGATCGAAGTGCGGAGAAAAAAGAAGAGTTAAAGGTAATGCATCAAGAAGCCGAACTGGAATTAAAGCCAGAAGAAGAAAGCCCAATTGCGTCAGTTGGGAATATAATTGAGCCATTGAAAGACTTGAGCGATTCGGGTGATAATAAGTAAGGTAGCGTATGTCATTCTGGAAGGAGCGTAGTGACTGATAGAATCTTATGAGATGCTATCGCTTCACTCCAGCATGACACGTTTAAGTAATTTAATATGAATAGCCAGAGGGGTCAGACCAGCATACTCATTATCGTCTTGCTGCTCATAGCAGGAATATTTTTCCTGCAGAGCGTGAAGGTGGGCACTACGTCCAGTCCTGCAGACGTCTGCGTGATAGATCCGATCGATAGAACGAAATCGATATTTTTCCAAGGATCAAATTATGATCTTATTCGCGAAGCATCTGCCCTCTCGCAAGAGCAGTTTAAATGGCACATAAATGATAGTGTCGGTACCACAAATTATGGGGGGTCTGTCAGAAAAGTCTATAAAGCCAGAACACTTGCTGATTCTCGGGAAAAGTTTAAAGAAAGCTGGAAGTCTTTTCCTGTAAGTCCAGGAGAGGACCAGCGACCTGCATCAGTTACTTTTGCGGGTGATGCGAAAGCATTGGATCTGCTTTTTATAGACGTATCAGATATGCAGGAAAATCAGGTGCCTGGGTACGTATATGTAAAAATATTTCTGAAACGTGGTACGCCGATTCCTGATTTCATAAAGAAGTTCTGTCAGGATGGTCAGCCTGTCTCTGCGTTGAAGATTTTTCCGGGCGTAGACGGAAAACGATTTCCTCCAGCACTCATTACGAAAGACCAGCTTGGAGCCGGTGGAGCTGGTGTGAATGGAGCTAACTTCACGCTGTTTGCGTATGAGCGAGTAGATAGTGAGATTGGAAAAATACATAGAGGAATTAATCCTGATCATCCTGGTGGTCAGCAAAGCGGAACTGTAGAAATTGATGGAAAATCATATCCATATGGTTTTGCTTCTTTCGCAGTATATCTAGCGCTTTTTGACGATAATTCCGGCTATATCTATTTATACTCCAAAGAAATTCCAGTGCCATCACAGGCTCCTGAGTCGCAGATTCAAAAAACACTGCAGCTGGATACATTTCCCGTCTCAACTCTTTTTCCATGGGGATGGTGGAGTCCAGAGTGCAAGCCGGCTATTTATCTCTATCCTGAAAAAACTACCGATGTTCATGTGACTGTCAAACCAAAAGGATTTTTGACATACACGGATCCGAAATATCCAGAATCAGGGTGGAGGGCAGTAGCTGAGCCAAATGGAAAATTGACTGTGGGAGATAAGAAGTACGACTATCTCTACTATGAAGCAAAGATCGAAGATAGTGCTATAGAAAAACCGACAAAAGGATTTGTCGTTTCGTTTGATGAGTTACCACGTTTGTACGATGAGATTTTGCCAAAGCTGGGATTAAATGCTCAAGAAACGAAAGACTATAAAGAATATTGGGAAAAATATTTGACTCGCGCCCCGTACTATTTCGTCGGTGTTATGAGTGATGAAGCTGTGGAGAGAATTGAGCCATTGACGGTTTCACCAAAACCTACGACAATAATTAGAGTACGTCTCTATTATCAGGCACTGGACGAGAAAATTGAAGTTTCTCCTCCAGTTATGCGTTCTGTAAAGCGAGACGGATTTACAGTAGTTGAATGGGGAGGATTGGTTAAAAACGATCCAAACCATCCGTTTACCTGTTCACAGTAAATATCGGTGTCATCCTGAACTTGATTCAGGATCTACTTAATTACGACACAGGGGGATGTTGAACTAAATTCAGCATGACAAAGGAGAATTATGCTTGGAAATTTATTTGGATCTAAAAAATTAGAACCGGCACCTATAGCGCCATCTGTTTCTCCTGTGGCTATTGGACAACCATCTTTGGTCGTTCCCTCACCCGTTATATCCGCGTCCGCGTCAAACGTGGCTGATGCAAATGCGGCTTCGCCTTCGACAAAGCACGATATGTCAGTATTGACCCACTTAGATTCTCGCGCAGCTTTGGTTATTTCTCACGCAGAGCAAGAAGCGAAGAGAATCCAACAAGCTACGATAGAGCCAGATCAGTTACTGCTCGGACTTTTATATGACGGTGAAATTTTCCAACTTTTCGAACAATTCTCGCTGAATGTAGCGAAAATTTCTCAAGAACTACAATCAAAAGAAAAATCAGGAAATGCTACTACTCAGCCAACGCTTTCTGAGAACTCTAAAAAAATCATAGAGCAATCCTATATGATAGCGAAAAACCATAGTGGGGAGTTTGTGTCTCCAGAAGATATTCTTCTCGCACTGTATTCAGACGGGGTTGCGACGGAAATGGCTACATATTTGCAATCCCAAGGTCTTAAAAAAGAAGATCTGAGTACGAAGTTAGAAAAATCAGGAGTAACTGCAGGGAAAAAATCTATTCTCGATAAATATGGTACGGATCTGACTGAGCAGGCGAGAAAAGGAGAGCTGGATCCCATAGCAGGACGTGATCGTGAGACTGAGCGACTGGTTCACATACTACTCCGTCGTACGAAAAATAATCCGGTTATTATCGGTGAGGCAGGAACGGGGAAAACAGCTATCGTAGAAGGACTTGCTGAGCTGATTGCGTCTGGCAAGATTCCTCGTGATTTACAAAATAAGAGAATCGTTCAGCTAGATTTATCCTCGCTTATCGCAGGTGCTTCTCATCGAGGAGAATTTGAAGAAAGACTAAAAGAAGTTATAAAAGAAGCTCAAGCATCAAATGGCACAGTCATATTATTTATTGACGAAATTCATACGCTTATTGGTGCTGGTGATACGCAGGGAGCACTTGATGCATCTAATATCATAAAACCATATTTAGCTCGTGGACAACTCCAAATGATTGGTACCACTACGACTGCCGAATTCCGTAAATATTTTGAAAAAGACAAAGCATTTGAACGTAGGTTTCAGCAGGTTGTATGCGAGGAGCCGGATGAGGATGTAGCTGTCGAGATGTTGAAGGTTCTACAGGGAAAATATGAGAAATTCCATCATGTTACCTATCCTGAAGAAACACTAAAGGCCGCAGTGCATCTCTCGAAAAAATATATCGGTGAGCGATATTTGCCAGATAAAGCCGTTGACTTGCTTGACGAAGGAGCAGCAGAGGTAAAGCTGCAGCATGATACTGGAAAAAGATCAGATGCCATAGTCACCCCAGGAGATATAGAAAATGTAGTGAGTAGCTGGACTGGTATTCCCATTACAAAGCTCACTGAGGATGAAGGACAAAAGCTACTCCACATGGAAGACTTTATTCACAAGAGATTGATTGATCAAGTAGAGGCGGTTACTGCGGTTGCTGAAGCAGTGCGTCGTGGTCGTATAGGGCTTGCGGCTGCAAATAGACCTATCGCTTCATTTATATTTTTGGGGCCTACTGGAGTGGGTAAGACAGAATTGGCTAAGGCACTGGCTGAAATCATGTTTGGAAAAGAAGAAGCGACAGTTCGTCTCGATATGTCAGAATATATGGAGAAACATGAAGTGGCGAAGCTTATAGGTGCACCCCCAGGATATGTAGGATATGAAGAAGGTGGGCAGTTGACCGAAGCGGTGAGAAAAAAACCATACTCCATAGTCCTTTTCGACGAAGTAGAAAAAGCACATCCTGATGTATTTAATATCTTACTGCAGCTTCTTGAAGATGGAAGACTGACTGACAATAAAGGAAATACGATATCGTTTAAAAACACCATTATTATCTGTACGTCCAATATCGGAAGTGCGCTCATCCAGCAGCAGTTGTTGAAAAATATTGAAGCGACTGGAGATGCTCCAGAAACTCCAGAGGGAGAAGCAGTGAAGTTTGCAGATCTTCACAAATTGCTTACTGGAGAGTTACAAAAGTTTTTCCGACCTGAGCTTTTAAATCGGTTTGATGAAGTGGTTATGTTCAAGCCCCTTGCTCGATCAGATATGGCAGGAATCGCTAAACTTGGTATTCAAAAAACTGAAAAACTCTTAAAAGAACAGGGATACTCACTTCAGATTACAGAAGGGGCGTTGCAGGAGTTAGCAGCTGAGGGATATGATCCGCTCTATGGCGCGCGGCCTCTCAGAAGGCTTGTGCAAACCGCTATCGAGAACCCCATAGCTATACAGCTCATCAGTAAAGTGTTTGTTCCTGGGGATACGATTCTTATCGATTACGACAAGACGAAGTCTGAGTTTGTGTTTACAAAAACTCAACCACAACCAACACCAGGGTCAGTCGCGGATTCCAGTCATCCTGGAGAGGCAACGACCTCGATAGGATCTCCTAGTGATTCTATCGCTTCGCTCCAGAATGACAATGGCAATAATTCTGCAGTGCCAATTGCGGTTGAGCCAGTTGTTTCAGCGCCGCCAGTCTCAGAAGCGCCTACGTTATCCGCCGGGCAGAGCCCTCCGCCGGACGGAGTCTCTTCTGGACAGAGTCTGGGTAGCGCCCCCGTACCCGCATCTAACGGCGTGGCGATGTCAACACAAGCTTCTTAGATTGATTTGTAATTTGCTGAGTAACTCCATATACTAAAACTACTGATCTTATGTTGAGCCCTGCCCAGCTTCCATTGTTATGGTTAAAATTTTGGTCTTTTGAAGCACCATTAAATCTGGTTCTTTATTTTGTTTCACTCAATACTGCGTTTCTTCAATTATTCTCTTTAACATTATTTTTCCGGACTTTTTTTAAGCCCATTAAGAATGAATATCGTGATGGACTGGTGGGATTCTCTATCGCCATGGGAATGGTGGTCAAAACAATTCTGATCATCGTAGACCTGACTATCTTAGCGGTACTTATAGCAGGAGAAATTATCATCTTAGTACTGTTTCTCGCACTACCGTTTATTATCTTACTCGTTCTTTTTTCTGACTTTGTTATACCACTTGGGGGTTATGCGCCGATTATGGCAGGGCTTTTGTTTCTTTTGGTTTGCATAATCTTTTTCGAGGACTGCCTCATGAAGTTAAAGCCGAAAAAGACCATAGCAGTAAATAGTGATGGAAAAAAAGAAGATTCATTTACCAGACAAGCGCTTCGCAGTGTGAGCGCATCGCATACGAAGACTATCGTATCTCGTTTGCTTTCTGAATCTTGTGTGAAGTGGATGATGACTAAGCTGGGAAGTACGAAGCCTGAGATTCCACTGGTGGAAATTTCGAAGGAGTCACTTATAGATCAAGCATTTGAGATAGCCAGGGAAGCAGGCGGACAGTTTGTCACCACGATGGATGTGTTCGCAGCATATGTTTTGCTTTCAGAACCGACAACCCATTTCATATTTGAAAAAAAGTTAAAACTTCAGGACATAGGTCACCTGGTATCGTGGGCACGGTTTGATTTTCCTGATGAAGAAAATCCGATGCCCACACGAGTACATTTTTGGGGATCTGGTATTGGGGACGCAGTGGTGTATGGTTGGACTCCTGAGACGAAGAAATATACGACAGACATAACCGGTACTTCTCTTTCAGAGAAGCCAGTTTTTGCTGGACGAAAAAAAGAATATGCACAGGCTATAGAAGTTATGTCAAAGCAAGAAAATAATAACGTGCTCATTTTGGGAGAATCGGGAAGTGGACGATCCACGATGGTTCAGCTTTTAGCATATGATAGTTACGTCGGAGTTTTGCCTCATAGTATTTCCCATAAACGCTTTCTGCAGCTCTCAGTGGGTAATTTGTTGGCTGGAATTTCGAATCAAGGAGAATTGGAAGAGCGATTAATAGCGGTTTTTGAAGAGCTGGTGCACGCAGGCAATATAACACTCTATATCCCAAATATTGAAAACATATTGGGTGCATCCACTTTCGCGACTGATTTATCAGGTACGATTTTTTCCTACATACATGATTCTCGATTGACTATAGTGGCTACGACTACGCCCTCTCTCTATAAAAATCTTGCTGAGAAAAAAAGTGAGTTCTTTGATCAGTTTGGGGTGGTTACGCTTACTCAGCCTGAGCCAGATGATGCATTTGAGATGTTGCTGGAGAAAGCAAATAGTATCGAGAGAAAATATAGAGTCAGTATTTCCTATAAAGCTATCTTGACGACACTCCAATATGCGCATCGGTACATGCCAGACAAGATACTGCCGGGAAGCGGTATATCACTCCTGATCGATGCGGCAAGTAAAGCATCGTCAGTTAAAAAAAATGTAGTAGAAGAGGAAGATATCCTAACTCTTTTAACTCAAAAAACCGCCATTCCTGTGGGTCAGCCTGATGAAAAAGAAAAAGAAACATTACTGCATTTTGAGGATAAGCTACATGAGCGCGTTATCGGCCAGGATGAAGCTGTGTTTGGGATTTCAGAGGCTTTTAGGCGTCTGCGTGCAGGGCTCGTGGCTTCGAATCGGCCGATTTCCTTTCTCTTCTTGGGGCCCACAGGTGTCGGAAAAACCGAGACTGCAAAAGCGTTAGCGGAGGTATATTTTCATGGAGAGGATAAGATTATACGGTTTGACATGAGTGAGTATCAGAGTGTGGATGCTATGAAGAGGCTTCTTGGTTCATCACCTGGAGAGGGAGATGAGCGAGGAGAGCTGACTGATCGAGTTCATGATCATCCGTACTGCTTGGTGCTCCTCGATGAATTCGAAAAAGCACACCCGACTATTCGGGATTTGTTTCTCCAGATTCTTGAAGATGGAAGACTGACTGACAACAAAGGTCGTACTGTGTCTTTTGCCAACACCATAATTATCGCCACTTCAAATGCAGGTTCGGAATTTATTCGCGAGGAAGTTCAGAAAGGTATGGCAGTAGATTCATCCTTTCAGAAGCGCTTGATAGATCTTTTGCAGACGCAGGGGATATTTAAGCCAGAGCTTCTCAATCGTTTTGATAGTACGGTCGTATTTACTCCACTCAGGCCAGAAGATGTCGTTCAGATCGTTCATCTTCTTTTAAAAAGCGTTATGACGAGAATGGATGAGCAAGATATCACTATTTCATTTGATGAAAAAGTAATATCTAAGATCACCGCAGAGGGTGTGGATCAACAGTTCGGGGCACGACCTCTCAGGAGATACATCCAAAATGGGATAGAGGATATATTGGCACAGCATTTGCTTAGGGGCGAAATTAATCGCGGAGATGTACTAGCTGTTACGGTAAATGAAGCAGGTCAGGTAATGGTAACTCGCACCTCCTCATAGGGACAAAACAAAGCTGTTGAACCTTCGGATTGAATCTGATATACTCTTACGACAGGAAATATAAATTATGCCAGCAATACAAAGAAGTGAATTTGCATTAGCATTAAATCAAGTAGCCGCCGAGCGCGGTGTAGACGTATCAGTAGTTTTGGATACGGTCAAGAATGCCATCCTCGCAGCATACAGAAAAGATCATCCAGACGTTGTAATTGAAGAATATACTGCACAGCTAAATCCAAATACTGGTGAAGCTAAAATCCTCCATAATGAAATAGATGTTACTCCTCCTGGTTTTGGTCGTATCGCAGCGCAAACAGCCAAGCAAGTAATTCTCCAAAAAATTCGTGAGAAAGAAAAAGAAGCTATATTTAGTGATTACAAAGTTCGCATCGGAACTATCGTAAATGGCATGGTGCTTCGATTTGCAGGACCAAATGTGATAGTCGATATTGGTAAAACTGAGGCTATTATGCCTCCAGCTGAGCAAACACCGAATGAGAAATATCATCTCAATCAGAGATTGGCAGTATATCTTTCAGAAATTCGAGAAGGTACTCGAGGAGAAGAAATTATCGTATCACGTGCTAGTAATGGATTAGTCGAAGGGCTTTTTAAGCGTGAAGTTCCTGAGATAGCACAAGGAAATGTAATTATAAAAACCATAGCTCGTGAACCAGGAAATCGTGCAAAAGTAGCAGTTACGTCTACGCAATCAGGTATAGATCCAGTCGGAAGTTGTGTCGGTCAAAAAGGAATTCGAGTACAGGCTATTATTCAAGAGCTTGGTGGCATGGAAAAAATCGATATTATTCAATGGCAAGAAATGCCTAAGAGTTATATCGGACAAGCACTTTCGCCTGCTAAAGACTTGAGAGTAGAAGTGAATGAAGAGGAAAAAGTGGCGCATGTATATGTAGCCGCAGCTGACCTATCTCTGGCTATTGGACGCGAAGGACAAAATGTTCGTCTCGCATCTAAGCTTACTGGTTACAGAATCGAAATAGAAGAAGATCCAGATAAGCCAAGGGCAGTAGAAGCACCAAAGGAAGTAGTGAAGGTAGAAGTTGTAGAGGAGACAAAGGGGACAGAGGGAGAAGTGAAGGAACAGCCCTCAGCGTCTACTCCAGCACCGGTTGTTGACGTTGTAGTCGAAGAGAAGGTTGAAAAAACTGAAGAAGTTTCTCAGCCAGAAGTTGTAGAGGAGACACAGGAGACAAAGGCTGAAGTTGAAAAAGTAGAAGA
>CALRDJ010000033.1 GCA_943354875.1 Candidatus Levybacteria bacterium GW2011_GWA1_37_16
TATCCACATAAAGCACTATATCATAAACGTTTTATTTTTTTAACCATGAGCTATGCTATAATAGCTTCATTAAATTAATGAATAACTGTCTCATTTTATTTATTTTATATGAGTAGAAAAATTGGCATCGTAATACCAGCATACAACGAATCTGGAAACCTTTATCTATTAATAGGAAAAATATTTACGATTATACCGCAAGCTAAAATTGTTATCGTTGATGATTCAAATCCAGAAGAAAATGAAAAAATGAAAAAATCTCTTCTGGTTTTAAAAAGCTCTCAAAAGAAAAAGATAACAATCCTGTCACGACTTAACAAACAAGGAAGAGGCAATGCTGTAATCTCCGGTTTTAAAGAAATATTAAAGAATAAAGATATTCAATACTGCTTCGAAATGGATGCAGACTTAGCTCATAACCCAAAAGATTTTCATAAATTTCTTCAAGCAATGAATTCTCATAATACTGACGTGGTCATAGGTTCACGATATTTAATCAAGAGTAAAATTATTAAATGGCCACTATGGAGACTGGTATTAAGTAAGATTATAAATAATTTTATTAAAGTGTGGCTGACTGTAGAAATAAGTGACTATACAAATGGTTTTCGATTATATAATAGAAGAGCTATTAGTTTTCTAACTAAAACAGAGCTGAGAGAAAAAGGCTTTATAGCTTTATCTGAAGTGGCTTACAAACTTAAAAACAACAAGTTTAATATTATTGAGGTGCCGATTGAATTTACTGACAGAAAACGTGGAAAATCAAGCGCTGATTTTAAAGAATTCTCTTCTGCATTGATTGGGATAATGAGAATAAAAATGCAAAAATATCATTAAATATGCTATTTAATTCTTTTGAATTCCTTATCTTCTTTCCTATCGTAGTATTACTATACTTTCTCTCCCCTTATAAACTCAGAGTAATACTTTTACTTGTTGCAAGTTGTATTTTCTATATGTATTTCAAGCCTGAATACTTGTTAATACTTTTTTTCCTAATAATAGTTGACTACTTTGCCGGATTTTTCATAGCAAAAGCGAAAGGAAAAAAAAGACTGTTATATCTCATACTCAGTCTCATTTCTAATTTAGGAATATTATTCTACTTTAAATACTTTAACTTCTTTCTAGAAAACATCTTTACCATACTAAGTAATCTTTATCACACTCCACCCCTATCCCCGATGCTGTCTATAATCCTACCTCTTGGCCTGTCATTTCATACATTTCAATCTATGAGCTATACCATTGAAATATATAAAAGAAAACAAAAACCTGAAAAAAACTTTCTGACATATTCTCTATATGTAATGTTTTTTCCGCAACTCGTAGCTGGGCCTATAGAAAGACCTCAGCACCTAATTCCTCAGTTTTATAAAAAACACGCATTTGAATATAAACGAGTAACAGACGGTTTGAAAATGATGGCATGGGGATTTTTTCTAAAACTAGTAATTGCAGATAGGTTAGCTGTGTATGTAGATACTGTCTATAACAATAGTCCTACTGCTCAACCAGGAATAGCATTTATACTTGCTACCTTACTTTTTTCATATCAGATATATTGTGACTTCCTAGGATATTCTACTATCGCCATGGGTGCGGCAAAAGTATTGGGATTTAACCTCGTGAATAACTTTGATCGTCCTTACTTTTCTAGATCTCCTGCAGAATTTTGGAGAAAATGGCATATATCACTGTCTTCATGGATGAGAGATTATATTTATATCCCTCTCGGAGGAAATCGTGTTCCTGTATATATTTGGCCTATAAACATACTCATCGTGTTTATCATAAGCGGAGTTTGGCATGGAGCCAATTGGACATTTATCATATGGGGCGCACTACATGGTTTCTATATAATCGCATATCTCCTCATAGAGAACATATGCATGAGGTTGCCCCTCATACGTGCTGCATGGAAAACAAAAGTTTTTAAGTTTTTCCAAGTCATAATCACTTTTTTACTAGTAAGCTTTGCATGGATCTTTTTTAGAGCTAGAAACGTACAAGAATCTTGGTACATCGCCACACACTTATTAAAAGATATGGATACTTACATACCGAAAATTATCTACGACAGCTCCAGGTTTCATGCTATCCCATTAGCAACCATATTTGAACCAATAACAATTACACGAGGAGTAAACGATTTAATCGTAGCAATAATCGGAATAATAGTAGTAGAAATAGTTTATTATCTTGGAAGTGGACCTGATAGATGGCTAATTCTTTCTAAGAAACCTGTATATATTCGATGGACTGCATACATCCTGTTAATATGGAGCATCATAGTATTTGGGGAGTTTGCTAAAAAACAATTTATTTATTTCGCTTTTTAAATCTATGAAAAAGTTTACACAAAAAATAACGTTGTTTTTAATAGCTAACATCCTTTTCTATCATTTTATGATTTATCTCATTGATGGAAAAGGCTTTCTTGTTTCTGCCTGCAATTTAGCTCAGAGAGAAAATTTCGATTTTATCATGCTCGGAACGTCACATACACAAGTCTTTTATAATCACGTGGTTGAAAAAATACTGCCTAAAAAAATGAAAAATCTTGCTACTGGATCTGCTGGTGTGGTTCCTGAAAAAATTAGACTACTATGTTTTTTCGAATCCAAGAATTCTACTAAAAACATCATATATATTCTTGACCCATGGGCGCTATATTCCGAACGATGGAATGAAAATAATATTATTCTACAATACGAAAACATAGAATACTCATATACGAAAAAACTTATTAGCAATGGAGCAACTAAAACAGTTTTATTTAATTATTTCAGAGATAAATTGACTAGTAATGCTCTTGTACTAATTAATAGTTACATAAAAACTAAAGATATACCAACACCACAACCTAAACAACCTGTTCAAATACAAATAGAAGAATCTAAAAAAATTGAAAAAACTCTTGAGGAACAAAGAAAAATAGACGAAGCACTTGACAAACAACGTCTAGAAATCTTATATGATGAGGGCCTTAATCAAAAGCGTTTCTCAAAATACTCTCAGGATGTTGTCGAAATAATAAAACTTGCAAAAGCAAATCATGCACATATAACATTTATCATCCCTCCCACTCTTATGGGGAAAATGCCAGGACATGAAGAAGTGATCAAGCTACTTGAGGAATATAAGCAAAAATACAATATATCCTATCTAGACCTAACCGATGAGATGCAAGATCAGCAATATTATTGGGATCGTGAACACTTTAATGAAAATGGAGTAAATTTCTTTACAGAACATTTTCTCTCAAAAATTCTGAATTAATCTATGTATATTGACTTATAGACTTAAGTTTTCTATACTCAGTTATATGATTCTGAAATCCATAATTGGACGCATTACTCTTAGTGTATTTGCTTTTTTTGCCATAATTACGCTTCTCTCTTACGCAACCCAGACCGCACATGCTCAAGAACCAAGTAGTGTGATGATGTCAGACCAAGAAATACCTCAAGATGCTACCACGTCAGCAGAAAAAATAGACTATAACTTAGCATTTCCAGGCATACTCCCTGATCATCCACTATACAAGATAAAGGTACTTAGAGATAAGTTAGCACTTATGCTTATCGGTGATCCCAAAAAACGAATTGAATATTACTTACTTCAAACAGATAAAGGAATATTGGCAACCGCCATGTTGGTAGATAAAAATGAGATAAAATTAGCTCATGAAACAGCTCTGAAAGCAGAAGATAACTATACTCAGTTAACTTTTGAGCTTAAAAGGTTATCAGAAAAACCAAGTCCAGATTTTTTCAAACGACTTCAAACAGCTTCTGCAAAACATCAAGAAGTTCTACAATCCTTAGTAGATAGGGTTCCTGAATCGGAAAAATCCATGTTTAAAACTGTACTAAATTTCTCTCGCACTAATTCACAAACTGTTAAAAAACAAGAACAAAAACGAACCTACACCCAATAATGATTTCAGTTGTTATTCCAGTTAAGGACGAAGCAGAGTCTCTCCCCGTATTATTTGAGCAGCTAAAAGCAGTACTGCAAAAAATAGATATCTCATACGAAGTTATTTTTATAGACGATGGCTCCTCTGATAATTCAGTAATGGTTCTTGATAGTATTTCCGATAAGAATAAAAACGTTATTGTCATAAAACACCGAGCAAATTTCGGAAAATCTCTCGCCTTAGCAAAAGGATTTGAAAAAGCCTCAGGCGATGTTATTATCACCATGGACGCTGACCTTCAAGATGATCCTACTGACATACCAAACCTTCTTAAGAAAATTAATGAAGGATATGACCTAGTATCCGGATGGAGAAAGAAGCGAGCAGATACCCTTACCAAGCGCATATCTAGCTACTTATTCAATGCAGGAACCTCCTGGATTGCAGGTATTAACATTCATGATTCAAACTGTGGTCTAAAAGCCATGACAAAAGAAGTCGCTGATGATCTTTTTCTTCGAGGAGAACTGCATCGATTTATTCCTATACTTGCGTTTAAGAAAAAATACAAAGTTACCGAAGTCACGGTTAATAATAGACTAAGAAAATTTGGTAAATCTAAATACGGCAAGCTAGGAATATCTCGTGGATGGAAGGGAATGCTTGATTTATTAACTACTATTTTTGTAACTGACTTTTCGACTAAACCTGCTCATTTCTTTGGTGGAATCGGCCTCGTATTTTTCAGTACAGGATTTTTAATGGATTTATATGTAACGTACATAAAAATTAGCACTGGGACTACGCAATCTAAATTGCCATTATTACTCGCAGGCATGTTGTTTCTTTTGATCGGAATTCAACTTATGTCCACAGGACTTATCGCTGAAATGATAGCCTACTACTTAACCAGAAGCGAAAGAACAGAAAAAAACTAAAAGACTTGAAGAATTATTTCTTTTTCCTCAGAGGTTAACTCAGGGTTGTTGCCAAAATATAAACCTTGGTCATGAACTAGCTTTGCGTTAGAATTTGAAAAGTGATCTGCAAATTTTTTCATATATTTTAAAAAGAATGGTTGTCTTGTCATGTCTCCGCCCACAATTGGCCTGATCTCTATTTTATCCTGACACTTCTCAACCAGTTCGTCTCTAATCTGCTGGGTTCTACAAACAACTGGAATAGCAAAGTTAGATAAGAAATCCATGTGATCATACTTAATCGCGAAGTATTTATCTTTTTTTTCATAAATAGGTACTGCTAATTCATAGAAATTCTTTTTTCGTTGCTCTATAATTTGATCCAAGTAACCAAGCTGTTCATTTCCTATAAATCCTGTTATCTCTGTAGGACGTAAGTTAAATCCTAAATTATAAAACGTATATCTGGAATAGAATGTAGAGTTAACTTTAAACTTATTTCTAATTTTAGCTTGCTGAGATTCATTTAAGTTCCTATCCCAACCGTGAGCTCGAACAATTCGAAGCATAGTTGCTAATTGATCGTCATCTGTACAGATCGCACCACCCTCGATAGTAGACATATGATGACCTACATAAAAAGAAAATGTCGAAGCCAGACCAAAGTTTCCAAGTAATTTCCCTTTATATTTGCTACCAAGTGATTCGCAATTATCTTCTATAAGAATTATTTGCTTCTCTTCACATACTCTCCTAATCTCATCGATGTCGTCACAAAATCCCAGTAAATTTGTAATAAAAAGCATTTTTAGTTGATGCTTTTCTATGGTCTCCAGAAGCTTTCTGCTTGAAATATTCAAAGTATCCAACTCTATATCCACAGGAATCGCATTAAATCCTAACTGAATAAGAGGCATGACGTTCGTAGCCCATGTTAATGCAGAAAAACCTACGTTATCTCCTTTTTTTATCTTATTTTCATTTAGAAGTGCTTGTACTATAGCTAGATTAGCAGAACTTCCACTATTTACGAGAACACAATGTTTTCTTTTTTGCCACTTTGCGAAGTTTTCTTCAAATTTTTTACACTCTGGACCAAAACTTAGTAAATCTGCAGATTTTATGAATTCACAGAGCTTTTCCTTCGTCTCCTGTTCGTTATGGAATGTGGATTTAATAAGCTTAATCATGTTATAATATTTTTCACGCCCACTATATAATTAAGAATATTATACCATAAAAATTGACTATGTCATCCAAAACTCCGATCTTCATCATAAGCGGAAAATCCCCACTTGGCGATCCTGGAGGATACCCAGCATACGCACGAATTCTAGCAGTAACCCTCACTTCGCTCGGCTATCCTGTGTATATTCTGGCTATTGGCAAGAAGGCTGGAATCGAAAAAAAAGAATATGGTGAGATTCACATCTTCAACACTACCCTTCTAAAACTCTTCCCATTTCTGCACCAGCTTGCACTAGCTGGACTCCCATACTACAGCTTCATCTTTGCTCAAGAAATTAAAAAAATAATAAAAGACAAAAAGATTAATCGATTTATCATGTGGGGAATGGGACCTTGGGCATTCCCAGGAGTATATCTCACACTATTTCCGTCTCATGCCAAGATGGACATGATATCGAGCTACTTCACTAGCACCCGTCACGAAATGAAAGGAGCTGTAGATGCTATTCGCATTAAAGACTATGGAATTATGCCTAAAATAAAATATCTTATCGTATACGAAATTGTCGCCAGGATATTTAACATATTTGAAAAATTAACTCTACATTTCTGTAATCTTGTAGTCATACACTATGAATCTTCTAAGAAGATTATAAAAGAGGGATTTCAGGTGCCTGACGAAAAAATACATATGTTCCCTTGGTATACTGAGACTTTCAAGAGAGAGGGAAAAAGAGAAACAAAATCAAAGAAGTACCCTCATCCACTTATCGTATCTATTTGCAGGCAAGATCCCAGAAAAGGAATTAATTTCATAATTCATGCCATAAAAATACTTTCGAAAAAATACCCTACAATTACATGTCTCATTATAGGATCAGGTTCCTTTTATACATTTAATAAAAAACTCGCTGAAAATCTAAATATAACGAAAAATGTACACTTCTTAGGTTTTGTACCTGATATTGCTCCTGTCCTAACAGAGGCTGACATAACTGTCGTGGTTCCCCTCAGACAAGGCAGTAGCGCACTCACTGTTATAGAATCTATGAGCTATGGAAAAGCGCTTGTAGCGAGCGACTGCGATGGTATTCCTGAAGACATCACTAACAACTATTCTGGCCTTATAGTAGAAAGTGGAAATGAAGTGGCTCTGGCAAAAGCACTAGAAAAACTAATTGAAGACCCAATCCTTAGAAAGAGATTAGGCGAAAACGCATATCATGAATATAAAAATCGTTTTGGTTTCGAAAAAATGAAGTCTGATATTAAAAATCTATTGGAAAATAATATTAAGGCCTAATATCCTTCAAGGAGAAGACGCGCATAGAGTTTGCCTTCAGTATGCATGACTCAAGATCTCGAGGCGCTATTTGAATCCAGATAGCCTCTACTGCTGGAAAGAAATACACAAGCTTATTGTCTTTCTGTAAGGAGCCTACATATCTCCCCTGATTTAGCGGAGACTCATCTGGATACGTAATTTCTTTTTTTCCATCTGGTGAGTAACTATAGTCAGCAGTATTGTCCTGTACGCAATTGGTAGTACTGTACTCCACTTCAATTCTGGTAATATATGCAGACCGACCAAGCTTAGCATATATGGACAACGGGTCTACTGTTCGCTCCATAACAACACTTTTCTCCTCAATCTCATCTATGTATCCTGCTTTTGTGTGCTCCGCATCATTTTTCCAGACTTTTACAACAGGAACACTATCAACATACTTTACATATACAGGATTTATAAATCGATCTAAATAATCATATGTATACCTATGAATAGGAAATTCAGCCGAAAACATTTCTATCATATACTCACCACCTCGTTGCATGCCTGAAAAATAACCTCCAAATTTAATATCTGATCGCACAAATTGGGGAGGAAAATTTGACCCAAGTCCTACAGGAAATCCAAAGCGAGCATCTTTTTCTGCATGGTCATTTAACCAATGGATTCCCTGTAAGTATCCATTTCCCATAGTTTCACCAGCACCTGGAACTTTTTGCTCTGTTGCTCCTTTTAGACCCCCTATAAGAGAGTTTAAAAATAAATTTTGATTTGGATGCATCTGAATAAGCGTCCATATAAGCGGAAGAAATGTGAGCAAAACTAAAGCAGAAGCTATACGAAAGCTAGTATACTTGGCAAGCAGATTTCTGAAGTACAAGGCACCTATTCCTGCTATAACAGCCAAGGGCGGTATATATTCCATAATCTGCCTAACTCCACCATATATAGATGACCCCGGAACTGAAACTCTAAAAAGAGTAACCCCGATCCATGAAAATAGTAGAAGCAGAAAAACATCTTTATTTTTCTTTAATAAATACAGCCCAACCACTGCACCGATAAGGAAAAATATGAGAATAACAAGAGGAGTAGACGCACCACTAAAAATAACTGGATAAAAATTCCAACCATATTTAAGAAATCTTAACTGATAATCTGTTCCCGTACCTATGCCTTGATAATACTGAATAATCTGAATAAAATGATTTATCGAATCATGCCAAAGAAATGGCCTGGAAGCAAAATGCACTCCCAAAACAATAACAGGATACGCTAGTAGAACTAGATAGATGCTTTTAGGAATATTCATTAATCTTCTCAATTTATTTCTCTGAGTAATAAAAGGAAAACCTACTTTCCACAGCAAATAAGGTGCAAGAACTATGGGAAAGAATACAATGTTGAATTTAGTACCAAATGCGAGCGCACAAAAAATCCCTGAAAGCAAGAAATATTTACTCTTTACTCGCTCTACTCCCAGATAGAAAAAATACACAGTAAATGCGAAAAACGATGCCTCGACGGGGTCTTTTATATTAAAATGGGACTCTCCATAAAATAATGGATAAAGCGCCATGGAAAGAGAGGCTATAGTTCCAGCAAAAACCCCATATTTACTCCTTGTCATAACAAAAACGAGAAAAACCAGAAGCGAGGAGACAAAAACTTCAAAGATGTGGTATCCTTCTAAATCTCCCATTATTCCAAGCTTCTCATGGAGAATTCTATTTGAGATAGCTGCTAAGATACCATTCAGGGGTGGATGGCCACTATCATTTTTTAAAAAATACGCAGTATCATATCCTTTATACTTCCACTCACTTACTCGAGGGCTCTCAAAATCTTGATTTGTATATCTCTCTCGACCGGTTAAGAAAAAATCAAGATATGCGTTTCCTCGTTCGAAATGAATCGGTTCATCGATATTAATTCCATAATCTGACAATGTAAAAATACCAACAACTAAAAATACGAAGGTGATGATTAACCCAACAGAATAATATTTAATTTTTTTGATCATATATCTCTTGAAGCATTCTTAAGCTTTTCTGCGCTTCTTTTTCCCACGTCATACTTCTTACCCAAGCCAAACCTTTTTCTTGAAATCCACTGTATCTTTTTTTGTCATCTAATAGATTAAGGACTTCAAGAGACATATCCTCTGGAGTATTTTTCTTCGTCAAAACACCTGTTTCTCCATCCTTAACTGTGTCTCGTAGTCCTGAGACGTTATATGCCACAGTCGGTGTACCCTGACTGGCTGCTTCCAAAACAACAAGTCCCCAACCCTCCCTGATGGATCCATGTAGCAGAAGGTGAGATCTACCCATCAAGGTCAATTTTTCTCCTTCTGATACTTTTCCGAAAAACTTCACCGCATTCTCTAGATTTTCACTCTTCACCAGGTGTTGGATTTTATCCAGATAGACACGCTCTCCAGCACCTAGTATCCATAGCTTTGAATAAGGTTCTCGAATCCTGATTAGCTTAAGCGCTTGAATAATATCCTCTACTCCCTTCATCTTAACTATTCGCCCAGCAAAAAGAAAGGTTAATTCCTTCTCCTTCACTGGCAAACTCTCGACAGGCTTATTATTTATCGGACAAGGAATTGCTATGCATTGACCTCGAGGAACACCCATGTGAACAAGCTCTTCTAAAACTGATTTTGCATCTGTCCAGAACGGTATTTTTTTATACAGATAAAAATACATTTGCTCAGTAAATCTTCCAATAATGTTTACGGGAAAAGGGTACATATGATCCCAAATCTCTAGAGCTAGTTCATGAATAAAAGCAACTTTAGGTACTCGCACATACAGAGGTGTAAAAAAAGGTAAACCGTGAATCTCGTCAATCACAATATCAAATTTCTGAATTGAAGCCACATACCACATGAACGCATGTATAAAAACTGTGTACTCATTTCCGCGCCTTATAAATTTTACCCCTTCAATAACCTCCTCTTGCAACCCACCCACAAAAGATGAAGTAAACCAGGTAGTTGTGTTTCCTTTTTTAGCCCACCGCCTTGCATGCTCCATCGTAACTAATTCTGCCCCACCAGACTTAGGATTTTTAGGATCTCGCCAGTTAAATATTAAAATATTCATGAAGCTTAACCGATATTTACAGGAAAGTTTAATTCAGGATCGAACACCCATCTTCTCTTATTCGTATTAGAATAATAGTTTCTAATATAGAGCCTATAAAAAATTGCTAGAGTGTCTAAAAGCGTTCGAAATATTTCTCGAAACAAATTTTTGGATACGAGACTGTTTTCAAAATTGAATTTTAACTCAATCGGGGCTTCAAACATTTTTCTATAGCCTAAATTATATGCCACTACTAGCATTTCTATATCAAACGCGAACTTCTTTACTAATAATCGAGGTAATACATCCTCCAGGACCTTTCGCCTAAAAAACTTCATACCAACCTGAGTGTCAGTTATATTAAGCCCAAACAATACTCTTATAAAAACCTGAGACAGCAAGCTAATTACCTTTCGGTCAAATGGATAGTTCACTTTAGAGGCAGGATGACGCTTACTACCGATAACAATGTCTGCGTCGTACCATTCGAAATGCTCCAGGAGCAGCGAGAGCCCACTCGGATTAAGATCCATACCTGAATCTATAAATCCGATTATATCCCCATTAGCCTTTCCCATACCATATCGAATCGCATATCCTTTTCCATGATTATGGTCGTAACCAGTTACCATAATTTTAGATGATCGAACTTTCTTGGCATTTTCCATGGTCTTATCAACATCTCCGTCAACGACAACGATCATTTCATAGTCATAACGAAGTTGATCCATGACCTTCTTAATGTAAATAAGATCCTTTTCTATGACCCCCTCTTGCTTATAGGCTGGAATAATGAGAGATACTAAGTTGGCGCTAGAGCTTTTCATGAGGTAAAATATGCTTGTCTTCGACCCTACGAATATATATGTAGTATATCAAAAGTACAAGCAGAAGTACAAAAGAGGTAGCTATTAAAGAATAGGTAACCTCTAGGAGATTCCCGTGAAACATCATCAGGAGTACTACCTCTAGAATGGCTGCCCCGATTCCAAAAAATAATACAACTGTCTTCCCGATTGAAAGAAAAAAGCTATTTAAAAGTGATGCTAATGAGAAAAACGCTATAAATAAAGAATATAAACCAAGATACTGAGCAAGCGAAGCATATTCGGGAGCTGGAAAAAATATTTTTATGACTACCCCTGGAAACAGGAAGTAAATAATACTCAGAAGCACTGTAGGCCCACCTATCAAAAATGCCCCCAGAAGCATAGTGTTAGTAAGTCCTTCATTCTTTTCTTTTTTTTGAGCTACGATAGAAAAAAATACTGTAGTTATAGGCTGAACTACATAAAAAATCGAACGTCCCATTAAAGATAATGCCGCATATTGCCCTGCCTGAAGATCGTTAAAATAGTGTTTTACCAAGAGTATATCCTGAGAAATAACCATAGTCATTCCAAGCCCGGACCAAAAAACAGGAAGTCCATATTTGAAAAGATCATTCCTCAGAGTAGGGATACGAAAAACCTTATTATCGTCATTTTTGAAAAATTTCATAACCAATACTGTTCCATATGTTAGTCCTATGATGATACTAACAAAAAAAGCTAAAATACCTCCAAATGCTTTTAATCCAATTACTATAAATAACACTCCGAAAAATAGCTTTGAAAAAGAACTAACGATATTAACGACCGAAAGTGAAACGATATGAAGAGATCCTTGAAGAATTCCCAAAGGAACTGATGATATATACAAAACAAATATTGATGCGATAACTAGAAAAATAAGTGACGTATCTGATGTATGTATAAACTCTGCAATCCATGGAGTAGCAATTAGAGCTATGGTACAAATAATTAAAGCGATAACACCAGTGAATAAACTACCTCTTTGAAGAAGATGAGGAATTTTTTCTTTCTCATTTTTACCCATAAAAACTGCTGCAAATTTGGCAAAAACTATAAGAATTGTTCCAGAGAATATCGCTAAAATGTTAAAAATAGAGATGAGGGCTGCATATTCTCCATAATCTGCTGGCAACAACATTCTTCCAACTGCGAGATTAAAAAGGTAGTTTAGAATATTTGCTATCATTGCTCCCGCTACGACAACAACACTTCCTGAAATAAATGGGTGGTCTGCTACCTTCTTAATATAATGCTTCATAAACCTCCATTGTTTCTTTTGCAGTCTTCTCCCAAGAAAATTTCTTCGCTTGCTGTAATCCCCTCTTTCGCAAGTCCACCTGAAGCTCCTTATCTTGAAAAACACGACTTATTCCAGTAGCTATGTCATTTATATCACCTGCATTAACATACAGAGCGCTCTCCCCAGCGATTTCAGACAAAGATCCACCTTTCGTAGTAACCACAGGACAACCAGACTGCATCGCCTCTAATACCGGCAAGCCAAATCCTTCATAGATAGATGGCATAACCAGCAAGGTAGCAGCATTATAAAGAGCAACCAAATCATTCGCTTCTACAAAACCAAGTCGTCTTATGTCTTTATTTTCTGAAGCAATTTTCTGTACTTCTACTAAATCTTTATTCCATGGATTATTTATATCTATTTTTTCTTCCATAAGCGTCTTACCGACCATCACTAAAGGAACTTTTACAATTTTTATGGCTTCCAGGAGTTTTGGAAGATTTTTATTCCAAGTCGCGTCGCCAACATATAGCACAAACTTTTTCGGCAATGAAAATTTTTCGAAAATACCCTCATATTGATTGTTTTTCAATGGCTTAAAATGAGAATCTGCTGCTAAGTAAATTCTGTGTATCTTATCTGGTGAAATCCCAACAAATTTTTCAATATCTCTTTTAGAACAATCAGAGTCTGTAATAACAGCATCTGTATTTTGCAATATTTTTTTCTGGAGCTGCCATTTAATCATTCCTTTTATGCCACTAGGAAACTCTTTTGCAAAAACGAGTGGAGTTAAGTCATGAACCGTAACTACGGTTTTATGTTTCTTAATCAGAGGAAGTGTTAAAAAAAACGGTTCAAAATAAGGATGATGCACCACATCAGCTTCATTCGGAATTGGCTCCCCTTTTGTAAAAAAAAAGAATGTATCGTT